>DASXLH010000130.1:0-4452 GCA_036496335.1 Acidimicrobiales bacterium | reverse complement strand
TGGAGGTCACCGGGCTCGGGCGGTCCCGAATAGCCGGCGTTGCTGTACCAGACGTCGATCTCGCCGTAGGTCCGCCGAGCGAGGTCGGCCACCGCCTGGACGTTCTCCTCGACGGTGATGTCGACGGCCAGACCGACGCTGCTGATGGCCGACGAGACCCGCTCGACCGCCTCGGGCTCGATGTCGGTCACGACCACGTGGGCCCCCTCGGCGGTGAAGCGCTGGGCGAAGGCCTCGCCGATCCCGTTGCCCGATCCGGTCACCACCACGACCTTGTCCTGCAGCTTCACTCGCCCCCCGTGACATCTCTTCGCTCGCCCCGGCCCGGAACGTCGTTCTAGCAGATCGGAACGCGGGTCCGTCTCGGGGCCGGCGTGCCAGACTGCCGGCGATGGAGCAGCTCGAGGGAAGGGTCGCGGTCGTCACCGGCGGGGCCAGCGGGATCGGCCTCGGGATCGCCGAGGCCTTCGCCGGGCAGGGCATGAAGGTGGTCCTGGCCGATGTCGACCGGTCCCGACTCGAAGCCGAACGGGACCGTCTCGGGGCCGCCGGGTTCGAGGTGACATCGGTGGTCACCGATGTCGGCGACCCGGCTCAGGTCGACGCACTGGCCGACGCCGCCGTCGCCGCCTTCGGCGACCTGCACCTGATCTGCAACAACGCCGGCGTGGTGCGTTCCGGACGGACCTGGGAGCTCTCGCTCGACGACTGGGACCAGGTGCTGCGGGTCAACCTGCTCGGCGTGGTCCACGGCGTGCGGGCCTTCGTGCCCCGGTTGCTGGCCTCCGGCCACGAGGGCCACGTGGTCAACGTGGCGTCGATGGCGGCGGTGACCCCGGTCCCCGGCATCGCGCCCTACAACGTCACCAAGCACGGCGTGCTGGCGCTGTCCGAGACGCTCGAAGCCGAGCTCACCGCCGCCGGCGCGTCGATTGGCGTCACCGTCGTGATGCCGGGACGGGTGCGCAGCCGGCTCGGGCTGTCCCCCGACGCGCCCGATGTCGACCCGCCGGCGGCGGGAGGCGAGCCGGGCGTGCTCGAGCCGGACGACGTCGGCGCTCAGGTCGTGGCGGCCGTGCGGACCGGCCGGCTGCACCTGTTCACGCATCCCGAGCGCAAGCTCGACGTCGAGCGGCGATTCGGCCGCATCCTCGACGCCTTCTGAGGCCACCCCCCTCCGTTCTTCGTCAGCGGGCGACGTCAGCGGGCGAAGGGCTGGATGGGGTTGTGGCGGGCCATGGCCGAGCCGGCTGGAGCGTTGAGCATCTGGGCCCGGAGGTTCCGACGGTGAAAGAGGCCCAGCAGGACCTCGTCGTGGGCCCCATCGGCATCGGCCAGCACGAACCGCTCGAGCTCGGCGTCACCCTCCTCCCACCCGTCGGGCCGATGGCCCAGCACCGGTACGAGGTCGTCGAGGTTGGCCTCCTCGACGGCCGGACCGATCTCGTCGTAGCGGGCCAGGTGCTGGGCCACCCGGAACGAGATCCGGACCTGGTGACGGATGTACTCGTCATCGATCTGGAGGCCCCGCAGGCTCCTCGCCAGGTGCTGGTGCACCGAGCTGACCCGGGTCCGGGTGGGCTCGGGCATCTCCACCGTGGGCAGCTCGACGTCGAGGTACTCGGCGATGCCCTCGGTGACGTAGAGGTTGGTCTCGTTGCACCACTGCATGTTGGTGGCGAAGTCCGAACCGGGCGGCGGGTCCTTCACGGCGTGGGAGAAGGCCAGCTGGTTGGAGAGCGTGAAGAAGATGTGGTGCAGCTGGACGGCGTCGAGGTCGACCGGCTCGCCCACCAGCTCGCCGTAGCGGTCGTAGAGACGGGCGAAGTCGCCGAAGGGCACGATCGAGTCCCTCATCCGCCAGCCGGCGAGGTCCATCATCGGATCGCCGACGTGGCCGAGCTCCAGGTCGATCACGCCGGTGATGTGCCCGCCCTCGTGATGGAACTGCCCGGAGTCCCACACCACCGGTCCCTCGCGACCGTGGCTCTGGGCCGGATGGCGCTCGAGCCACCCGAGGGCGAACTCCGTGAACGGGTCGGGGCGCACCTTCTGGTTGCGGTACATGCGGATCATGCGCCGCGCCCCCACTCGTCCCGAGTCCTCCGGTGAGGCGGCCCGGTCGATGCCGGCGGCGTCGAAGGGCGCGAGGTCGAGGGTGTGGATGGCGGCCAGCGCCTGGAGGTACTCGTCGACCACCTGGTCGCGCTCCTCGTCGGAGGACCCCGTGAAGTTGTCCCGCCCGGGCACGCGATCCATGACGTAGGCCCTCGGCTCGTCGATCCAGCCGTAGACGTTCGGGACCGGCATCCCGAGGTCGGCGAGGGTCTTCTGGAACCGCATCTCGTGCTCCATCGACCACGTGTACTCGGTGTCGATGCGGTCACCTCGCACGCACAGGGAGAGGGGTCCTTCCGAGGACTCGACCTCGGCCCACCACACCGGTCGCCACCGGGCCTGTCGCTCGATGGAGACGACCTTGCCGCCCAGCTCCGCCTCGAGCCAGCCCACCACCTTCGAGGTGGCCGCGTCGGCCGCCTGCTCCCTTGCCTCCCGCGCCTCACTCACCTGTGCCCCCTGCTCCTGCGTCGTCCGGCCATCTATCCGATGCGGCCCAAGGCCGCCGGGCGCACGACGGCGGCCGCGACCGCCTCGCCCACCACGGCCGCCAGCTCGCACAGCCGGCCGACCTCCTGGTCGCTGAGGTCGATCCAGGCCAGCGCATCGAGCTCGTCGGTGGCGTCCTCGATGGCGTCCCGGCGGCGACGGCCCTCGTCGGTGATGACCGGGTCGCCCTCGGCCGACAGCCAGCCGCGCGCCCGCAGGCCCTCCACCGCGACCGTTGTCTCGGCCGGCGTCCAGACCCGCGAGCGGGTGATCATCTCGATCGGGAAGCCGGCCCAGGCGGCGTGCACGACCAACGCCTCGATGCCGGTCAAACCGGCCGTGAGCAGGGTGCCGAGATGCCCGTCGCCCCGCCACTCCCGTAGGAGCACGTGGGCGTGCGAGAGCTGGCGGTGAGGCTCGTCGGGCCACGGCAGGGCGGCGTTGGCGGCCAGCAGGGCACGGCCCTCGGGACGGGTGGACGCCCGCTCGGCCACCGTGCGCAGCAGCCCGATCAGCTCGGTGGCCGTGCCACCCAGCTCCCGCACCACGGGACCGAGGCTCGCGTCCAGGCTGTCGGCCACCGCCGAGAGCACTTCCGACGGCGTGGCCTTGTCCCACACGCCGGGGATGGCGACGGCGATGGCCGCCGGGCTGTGCCCGTAGAAGGCGGCCCGCACCACCTCGGCGGGCACGATCCCGAGCGGTCCGGCCCGGGTGGCGAAGTACCCCTCCTGGCCCTCGAGGCCGAGCTCGGCCATGGCGGCGACGGCCTGCGGCGCGGTGATGTTGGCGGCGTAGACGGAGCGCAGGGGCATCAGCGCCTGGCGGATCGTCGCCAACCGGTCGGGGTCGTGGTGGTTCGTCACCTGTGGCCCGCCTCAGCGGGACGACGGCGGGAACTTCGCCAGCCGGCGGGTGTCGACGTACTCGGTGTGGTGGGCGATCTTCCCGTCCCGCAGCTGGAGGAACAGGACGTACTTCTGGTCGTAGGGGCTGCCGTCGTCGGCGTAGGTGCCGTCGGCGTCCGACTCCCAGATCATCTCGTCGGGATCGAGGCTGTCGTGGAAGCGGAAGTTCACCTGGCGCCACTGGCTGAAGGTGCGCCCGATCATGGCGGCCATCTTCAGGGTCGCCTCGATCCCCTCGAGGTGGGTGCCGAGCTGGGGCAGGTCGAGCACGGTGTCGTCGGTGTAATAGGGCCGCAGCTCGTCGAGGTCACGGGTGACGATCTCGTGGTAGCGGGTGAACAGGTCGCGGATGAACGCCTTGTTCGCCTCGCGACGCTCGGTGTCGGCCGCCGTCTCGCCCATGGATGGCCCCCTCCTGCCTCGGTCACCCGGACCGTAGCGGGCGCCGTTCGGCGCACCCTCGTAGTGTCCACGGCCATGGGGGATGCATCGGGAGAGCTCGCCGGGAAGGTCGCCATCGTCACCGGCGGGGGCACCGGGATCGGAGCGGCAGCTGCCCGAACGCTGGCCGACGCCGGGGCCGATGTCGTGATCGCGGCTCGCAAGGTCGAACGGTTGGAGGCGGTCGGCGAGGAGGTCCGGGGCCGGGGGGTGCGCTGCATGGTCGTGCCGACCGACGTCCGTGACGAGGCCCAGGTCGAGTCCCTCGTGGAGCGCACCGTCGGCGAGATGGGCCGCGTCGACGTGGTGGTCAACAACGCCGGCGGCAGCTACCTCTTCCCCCTCGAGGAAACCCCGCTGGACAAGTGGGACAACAGCTTCGCCCTCAACGTGCGGGGCCCCTTCGTCATGACCCAGGCGGCCGGCCGGCACATGCTGGCCCAGGGCGGCGGGGTGTTCGTCAACATCTCCTCGGCCGCCGGGCTGCACGGCGTCA
>DASXLH010000129.1:0-12334 GCA_036496335.1 Acidimicrobiales bacterium | reverse complement strand
CGGGTTCGGCCGTGATCGAGAACGCGGTCGTGATCGGGACCCCAGAAGCGCCGACGCACATCGGTCGCCGCACCACGTTCGGCCACCGTTGTCTCGTCGTCGGAGCGGCAGTCGGCGATCTCTGCGAGATCGGCAACGCTTCGATCCTGATGCCCGGCGCCCGCCTCGGCCACCGGGTGTTCCTCGGGGAAGGCACGCTCGTGCCCTCCGGCGCGACATTGCCCGACGACGTCGTGGCCGTGGGTCGACCGGCGCGGATCATTCGGACCGCGTCCGACGCCGATCTGGAGCGGCTGCGAGGCCTCCGTGACGGTGACCTCTCGATCCCACCGCACACCGCCAATGCCATCGGACCACGACTGGAGGGTCTCGTCATGGGCCAGCTCTACGACTATCGCGGCACGTCACCCACCGTCGCCGCCACGGCCGTGCTCTTCCCCACCGCCGAGGTCACCGGTGACGTCGTGATCGGCGAACGCACGATCATCGGCGCGGGGGTGAAGATCATCGGCGACTCGCACGGACCCGTACGGATCGGCGACGACGTGCAGATCCTCGAGAACACCGTCCTCCATCTGCTGCCCGACAACGAGCTCGTCATCGACGACGGGGTCATCGTCGGGCCGGGAGCGATGATCCACGGCTGCCGCATCGGCCCTGGCTCGATCGTCGAGCCCGGCGCCATCGTGTGCGACGGCAGCGTCCTCGGCACCGATTGCGTGGTGAGGGCCGGGGCGGTGGTCAGGCAACGCTCGCAGTTCGGCGACCGGGTCGAGATCGACGGGTTCCCCGCCCTCGCCGTGGGCCACGTTCAGTCTCCACCCCGTCCCGGCTGGGCGTTCGACGTGGATGACCTCCCGTCTCTCCGCGGTGATGCGGCATGACGACACCTCGCCTAGCGGCCGACCGGTCGGGACCGTGGCCGGAGCTGGCCCTGTCCGGCTGGGGCGACACGCGCGACACCCTGCACATGTGGCTCCAGATCGTCGGCAAGGTCCGTATGCAGCTCACGCCGCTCGTCAACCACTGGTGGAACGTGCCGCTCTACGTCTCGTCCCGTGGACTCACCACCTCGCTCATGCCCACCGATCGGGGTGGCCTGGAGATCGAGTTCGACTTCATCGACCACGTGCTCCAGTTGCGCACCACCGAGGGCGACGTTCGGCACGTGCCGCTCGAGCCCCAGTCGGTCGCGACCTTCTACCGGTCGACCATGGCCGCCCTCGACGGACTCGGGATCGACGTTCGCATCCGGACGCTCCCTTCCGAGGTGGACGAAGCCATTCCGTTCGACCAAGACGAACGGCACGACGCCTATGACCGCGGGGCGGTGCACCGCTACTGGCTGACGCTCGTAGAGGTCGACCGCGTTCTCACCGAGTTCCGCGCACGGTTCATGGGCAAGGCCAGCCCTGTGCACCTCTTCTGGGGCGGAGCCGATCTCTGCACCAGCCGCTTCTCCGGCCGACCGGCGCCGAAGCACCGCGGTGGCGTCCCCAACTGTCCTGACTGGGTGCAGGTGCTCGCCTACAGCCACGAGGTGTCCAGCGCCGGGTTCTGGCCGGGCGCCGAGGAGCCGATGTTCTACGCCTACGCCTACCCGGAACCGGCCGGATTCGCCGACTGGTCCGTCGAACCGGCGGAAGCCCGCTATGACCCGCAACTGGGCGAGTTCGTGCTCCCCTACTCCGCCGTGCAGACGGCCGCCGATCCCGACGCGACGTTGCTCGCCTTCCTGCAGAGCACCTACGAGGCAGCCGCGGAGCTCAGCCACTGGGATCGGACGACGCTCGAGTGGGCTCCGACGGTGGACCACCGACGCTGAGCCCACGACCTACCCGCCCTCCCGGTCCAGTCGGGTGGCCGGGCCCCAGCGCCCTACCCGGGACGGACGGTCACGTCCATGTCCGGAGGCCGAGCCGACAGGAAGATCGGGGTGACGCCGACGGCGAGGTGAAGATGTCCGGACTCGAGCTCGACGGACTGCGGAGCACCGAACGCATCGACGGCGAACGCCTCCGCCGCCTCCCACGGCCAGCGAACCGCGATCGACGGCTCCTCCTCGCCGGCGAACAGGTCGCCGCGCTTCCAGAGCACGGTCAAGCGTCCCCGATCGGCGCGGTCGACGGCGAAGCCGAGCACGTCGGTCGGCAGACCCCGCTCGATGGGCTCGACGCCGACCGCTCCCTCGAGCTGCGAAGCGAGCCGACGAAACGCCTCCGCGGAGGGTGTGAAAGCGAGGCGGCCACCCTCGAACCGGAGCAGGGGAAGCTTGCCGTGCATGAGCTCCATCATGGTGAAGGGGTCCTCGTAGTTGGGAACCTCGGGGGCGAGTTGCCAACAGACGGTGCGGCAGATGCCGGTCGAGAGTGCGAGCAGGTTCCGGGTCACGAGCTCGCGACCGTTGATCCGATCTCTCCGTTCGGCCAACTCGGCCGGGCAACCCACCATGAACATCTGAAGGGCGGGCGGCAGATCCGGCATGGCGGCGTAGAGCGCCTGCATGGCCCGCCGCTCAGGGGTCTCGGCCGTCGCCCTCGTCGCCAGCTCGGCCGTGTCGAATCCGCCCGGTTCGACGTCGGCGAAGGCCGCCGTCATCGTCCTCTGCATCACCTCGTCGAGCTGCGGGAGCTCGAACAGGGTCGGGCCGTTGTACTCGCCGACCACGATCGGCCGCTCGAAGCCATTGGCCCGCATCATCTCCCGCGCCAGGTGGACGTGCTTCGGGATCGCCTCAGGGTCGTCGTAGAGGTTCAGGGCGAAGAGGTCGAACGCGTCCCGGCCCGAGTCGACGACCTCCTCGAAGAAGCGACGGGCCGGTCCATCGAGTCCGCTCGACAACACGTCGTAGCCACACCCGCCGAGGACCACCGACGAACGGGGATCGGCGTCCCGCACCGCGGCCCGGAACACCTTCAGCTGGGCCACGTACTCCTCGGCCGTGCCTGCCCACAGCAGCCCGACGTTGCTGGGCTCGTTGTCGCACTGCCAGTAGGCCACCCGTCCGGCACAGTGGGAGACGAGGGTGTAGGCGAAGCGCCGGTACCGCTCGGCGTCCTTCGCCGGGGACGGAGGCAGGAAGTCGGTCGGCTGGCGCGTGGCCCAGCGCGAGCTGGAACAGACCGTGACCCAGACCTCTTCGTCTCCCGTCAGCTGGGCGAGGAGCGCATCGACGACCGTCCAGTCGAACCGGCCTGGTTCTGGCTCGACCTGGCCCCAGTAGAGGTAGACCCGCACGAGATCGGCACCGAGCTCCCGACTCGGACCGACCACGTCGTCGGGCGGTCCGAACAGCCCGTAGCTCACCCCTCGGGCGATACCGAGGCGGATCCCTTCTGGTCCACGCCGTTCCTCCATGCCGACCTCCCGCGCCGGAAGGGGTGGATCGTCAAGCGACCTCGCTCCGCCGGGGCAACACCCAGCCGGGGCGCGCGAAGTGGCAGGTGTAGCCGTTCGGGTAGTGCTCGAGATAGTCCTGGTGCTCGGGCTCGGCTTCCCAGAACGGCCCGGCCGGCGAGACCTCGGTGACCACCTTGCCGGGCCAGAGCCCCGAGGCCTCGACGTCGGCGATGGTGTCCTCGGCTACGAGGCGCTGCGTGTCGTCAAGGTAGAAGATCGCCGAGCGATAGCTCTTGCCGATGTCATTGCCCTGCCGGTCCAGCGTCGTGGGATCGTGGATCTGGAAGAAGAACTCCAGCAGATCGCGGTACGACGTCTCCTGGGGGTCGAAGGTGATCTCGATGGCTTCGGCGTGGGTTCCGTGGTTGCGATAGGTGGCGTTTGCAACCTCCCCGCCCGTGTAGCCCACCCGGGTGGCGAGCACGCCGGGCCGCTTGCGGATCAGATCCTGCATGCCCCAAAAGCAGCCACCGGCCAGGATCGCCCTTTCGGTCTGTTGCGTCATCGAGCTACCTCCTTCGAACGAACTCCTCAGTCTGGCGCCGCTGACGGCATCCTGTGACACCCGGAAGGGCCTTGGGCTTCGGCCTCATGACCGCATCCGCACGTCAGAGTGCGGCGTGCACCGCCCAGAGCAGACGTCCCGGCCGCGAGTCGATGCCGGCCAGCGGTCCGAGATGGGCGTTCTGCGCATAGCCGAAGCCCAGACGAGCTTCGGGGTCAGCCACGGCGAGCGACCCGCCGGAGCCCGCGGACCCGAACGCGCCGGCGTTCGGGCCCATCCAGGACATCTCGCTCGACCGCATGAAGCCCCGGGCGAAGCGCAGACCGGGGGTGAGCCGGTGGACGGGCCCGTCCGGCTCGAACATGCTCTCGTCGAAACCGGCCCACGGACCCGTGACCCAACTCGCCACGGCATCGTCGATGGTCTCCTTCGACAGGAGACGGACGCCGTCGACCTCCCCGCCGCAGGCCAGGGCGCCGAAGATCCGGGCGAGCGCTCGACCGTTGGTATGGCCGTTCCCGGCCGGGCTCTCGTAGCGGCGGAGGGCCACGGCATCGAAGCCGGCGGTCTGTCCGCACACCTCGGCGCAACGGTCATCGAGCTCAGCGGGCACGCCGATCCAGGCGTCGACGCCGAGCGGCTCACACACCTCCTGCCGGAGGTACGCACCCACGGTCAGGCCCGTCACCCGACGGATCACCTCGCCGATCAGATAGCCGTACGTGGCGGCGTGGTAGTTGTGGCCGGTGCCGGGCTCCCAACGGGGGGCCTTGGCGGCCAGGGCATCGACCACGCCGTCCCAGTCATCGGGCGCGACGCCCTTCGGCATGTAGGGCAGGCCGGCGGTGTGGTCGAACAGATGTCGGACCAGCACGCCCTCCTTGCCGTTCTGCGCGAACTCGGGCCAGTACCGCGCCACCGGCGCGTCGGGATCGAGCTGACCCCGGTCGATGAGCATGTTGCCGCACAGCCCCGTGAGCCCCTTCGTGGTGGAGGCCACCACGACGATGGTGTCCCTCGCCCAGGGCCGCGTCCGGGCGGCATCCGACCATCCGCCCCAGAGGTCGACGACCGGCTCGCCGTCGACGGTGACCGCCACTGACGCCCCCACCTCGTCGAAGAGCTCCCAGTTCTCGGCGAACACCTCGCGCACCCGCTCGAAGCGCGGATCACAGGTTCCCCTGATCTCGACCATCCCTGCCTCCTCGTCGAGCCGAGAGTCTCGCGGCGAGAGCCCCCGAGCGGCGACCCGGGGACGATCCTTGCGCCGGTCCAACCACCGCCGCGAGCGTTACCCTCGCCGTCGACCTCGGGGGGCCCTGATGATCGACGAGACCGAGCTCAAGGACGTCGTCGTGGAGCGCAGCGTCGCGATCCCGATGCGCGACGGGGTCCGGCTCTTCGCCGACATCTGGCGGCCCGCGACCGACGAAGCTCTGCCCGTCCTGGTCACGCGCACGCCCTACAACCGGGCCAGCCTGGTCGCGATGGGCGGGGGTGCGCCGCTGGCCCGCGAGGGCTACGTCGTCGTGAGCCAGGACTGCCGCGGTCGATTCGAGTCCGAGGGCAAGCACTGGTGCCCGGTCGAGCTCGACATCGACGACGGCTACGACACCGTGGAGTGGGCGGCGGCCCAACCGTGGTCCAACGGCAAGGTGGGCATGTTCGGCGCCTCGTACATGGGCTACACGCAATGGCAAGCCGCCATCGCCCGCCCGCCGTCGCTCGTGGCCATCCTCCCCGAGTGCAGCGCGTCGGAGTACTGGGATCCGGTGTGGGGCCCCGGCGGAGCGTTCCGCATGGCCAACCGCACCGGCTGGACCCTCATGGTGGCCCTCGAGGAAGCCCGCCGCCTCGGCCTCGACGACCCGATGGTCAGGGAGGTCACCAAGGCCCAGGACGCCGCTGGGCTCGACCTCGTGGCCCGGTCCCAGGCCATGGCGCCGATCGTGCGGGACCTGATGGCCCACCGGCCACTCCGGGCCGTGCCGTTCTTCGAGAAGGCCGCCCCCTGGTACGCCGAGTACTTCGACCACGAGGGGCGTGATCATCCCCGCTGGCTCCGGTCGAACCCCCGCAGCCACTACGCCGAGATCGATCTGCCCGTCATCCACGTCGGCGGTTGGTACGACGTGATGACCACCAGCACGATCGACGCCTTCCTCGGCATGCGTGGCTCAGGCCCCACCGAGGCGTCACGGCAGAACCAGTGGATGATCATCGGACCGTGGACCCACTGGGGCATCGCCAGCGGCGTGGTCGGTGACCTCGACTTCGGCCCGGACGCCACCCTCGACATCCACGCCTTGCGGTGCGACTGGTTCGGGCACTGGCTGCACGGGAACGAGTTGGCGCAGCTCGACCGACCCCCGGTTCGGATCTTCGTCATGGGCGAGAACGTCTGGCGGGACGAGCACGAGTGGCCGCTGGCCCGGACGCAGTGGACGCCCTGGCACCTCCAGGCCGAGGGTCATCTCGGCCCGGATCTCCCGGAGGCGAGCGCTCCTGACGCCTACACGTTCGACCCGATAGATCCCGTGCCGACCCTCGGAGGCCGCATGCTCATGGCGGCGGGCGATGCGAGAGGAGGCCCGATCGAGCAGGGTGACGTCGCCAGCCGTCCCGACGTGCTCGCCTACACCTCCGAGCCTCTCAGCGCGCCGATGGAGATCACCGGCCCCGTACGCGTCGAGCTGTGGGCGTCGACATCGGCGCCCGACACCGACTTCACCGCCAAGCTGGTCGATGTCCGCCCGGACGGCACGTCGTACAACATCTGCGACGGCATCGTCCGGACCCGAACGGTGGTCGCCATCCCGTTGCAGGCAGGCGCGGTGTACTCGCTCCCCATCGACCTGGCGGCCACTTCCGTCCTCGTTCCGACCGGCCACCGCCTCCAGGTGCAGATCTCCTCGAGCAGCTTCCCGATGTGGGAACCGAACGCCAACACCGCCAACCCGGCGGGCACCGATCGCCACGAGGATCTCCGACCCGCCCACCAGCAGCTGTTCCACGACCCGGCCCATCCCAGCCGCATCGTCCTGCCGATCATCCCGCGATGAGGACGACCGACCTCGTCCGGGCCCGAGATGTGAGCCCATGGCCGACCTGATCTACACGACGAACATGTCCCTCGACGGCTTCATCGAGGACAACCAGGGCAACTTCGACTTCACCGAGCCCGACGACGAGGTGTTCTCCTTCATCACCGGCCTCGAGCGGTCGTCGGGCACGTACGTCTATGGCCGGCGCCTGTACGAGACGATGGCCGTCTGGGAGACGGACCCCGGGCTGGGTGCCCAGTCGCCGCTCATGGCCGACTTCGCGACGATGTGGCAGGGGGCGAACAAGGTCGTCTACTCGACCACGCTCGACGCCGTCGCCACGACGAAGACCCGGCTGGAACGCACCTTCGATGCCGACGCGATCCGAACCATGAAGGCCTCGGCCGTCGGCCACCTGACCGTGGGCGGAGCGAACCTCGCCCGACAGGCGTTCGACGCCGGGCTCGTCGACGAGTGCCGCCTGTTCGTCGCCCCCGTGCTCATCGGTGGAGGCAAGCCGGCGCTGCCCCGCGACATGCGGATCGACCTCGAGCTCGTCGATGAGCAGCGGTTCGGCAGCGGCGTCGTCTACCTCCGGTACCGCACGGCGATCTGACGGCTTTGGTCTGGGCCGACTGATCTGCCGAAGGACATGGCAAGGCGACGTGCACCCGATCGACGGGATCGCGGAGGCCACCGACGGCCTGGAGCTGTCCGTACGTCCGGCCGCCGACCTCGTGGTGAGCCAGCAGGAGGAGAGCGCCCCGCACGCCCGCGGATCATCCGGCAGTCTTGGCGGATGCGGATCATGGGACCGATCGCTGGTGGCTCGCGGGGCTGGCCGTTCGCTGCGGCGTTGGTGGACCTGGCGGCACGTGGCTACGTCGAGGACGAGTGGTTCATCGAGGGCGACGCTCCCCGATACCGGGCCGTGGGCGATCCCGGCCGAGACGGACGTTGGGCCGCCGAGCGGGCCGGGAGCGGCGCGTTCCGCACCAGGGCGCTGGTGCGGCGGCCGACCGACCTGGCCCGGTGCAATGGCACGGTCGTGGTCGAGTGGAACAACGTCACCTCCGGGCACGACATCGCCGAGGCTGGCGAAGGCAACGTGATCTTCGAGGAGGGCCTGGTCTGGATCGGCGTGAGCGCCCAGCGCGTCGGCGTGCACGGCATGGGTGAGAACCAGCAGGGCCTGCTCCAGTGGGACCCCGAGCGGTACGCCACCCTGCACATCGACGACGACGCCCTCTCCTACGGCATCTTCACCGAGGTCACCCGCGCCCTGGCCGGAAACGAGCGCCAGAGCGGACCGCTGGACGGGCTCGACGTGCAGAAGTTGCTGGCCATCGGCGGCTCGCAGTCGGCCATGCGCCTCCTCACCTACATCAACGCCGTGCAGCCCCTGGAGCGCCTCTTCGACGGCTTCGTGCCCTTCACTTCGTTCGGCATCGCCGCCCCGCTGACCGACGCCGCACCCTTCGGTTCCGACGAAACGGTCCGCACCAAGGCGCAAGTGCGCGACGACCTCGGCCTTCCCGTGCTGGTCGTCAACACCGAGTGCGAAGCCGGGATGCAGTTCCCCGTCCGCCAGCCCGATACCGACCTCTTCCGCTGCTGGGAGGTGGCTGGCGCACCGCACGCCCCCCGGCTCCACATGGAGCGCATCGCCGCCAAGCTCGAACGCGACGGACTCGGCGGTCCCGGCGGCAACGCCATCGACCTCGACGTCTTGAGCCCGATCCCCTTCGCCCCCGTGCTCGATGCCGGGATCGGCCACATGCAGGCATGGATGCACACGGGTACGCCCCCGCCCTCCCAGCCGCTGATCGAGGTGGCAGACGGCGGACCGCCGAAGGTCGTGCGCGACAGCGATGGCAACGCCGTTGGCGGCGTGCGCGTCCCTGAGCTCGCCGTCCCCACCGGCGTGGCCGTGGCCGAGATGGTCGAGGCTGGCGACGCCGGCCTCATGGGCCGCTGGCAGCCGTGGGACGACGTCGCGATGAAGGCGCGCTACCCATCCAGAAACGGTCTATCTCGACACCTTCGCGGCCGCGGCCGCCGACGCTGTCGCCGTCGGCGTGCTCCGCCCCTCCGATGCCCAGGACGGGATTGCCAGGGCGACCCGACACGCCCCGATGTAGTACTGGCGCTCCTCACTCATCCGATGGCTCCTTCGTCGATACCCCGCGTGATGATCTCCTCGACCGTCTGTGACGGGAGTTGATCCGACGTGTCGATCCAGAGTCCGATGCGCGGGGTGTCGCCACGTAGCGCACGGTCGAGCCGGAGGAGGCCGTCGATGCCGTGGGCGTAGGCGTTCTTGGTTCGGTGGCTTTCGCGTTGGGCGACAACGTCAGCTGAAGGAGCGAGCACGACCACGACGAGCGGGCGCGAGCGGATCGTTGTGATGACCTCGGCCAGAGGCGGGCCGATGATCACGTCCTGGACGACGACGGAGAAGCCGGCCTCGTGGTAGGCGTCGGCCGTTCCGGCCGCGAGACGAAAGCGGAGCCGAAGTTGCCGCAGCGCCTCCTCCGAGGGCGATGCGGTCATCTCGTGGCGCCCGGCGACGACCATCCGCCGGAAGACATCACCCTTGACGTGCACACCGCGTTCGAATCGGCGCGCAAGAAGGTCCGCAACGGTCGATTTCCCGGCTGCCGAGATGCCGGTGATCAGCACGACAGGCTGCTCATCGGTGAGGAGCACGTCGGCAGACTACGAATGGCCCGCTGACCGGAGGGGACATGGTCGTGCTCTCATCGGTACCCAGCCACCGCTCGATATGCGGCGCTAGACGACACCCCGCGGCTGCCCGAGCCGCCATTGATAGCGGACATCTGGCGCTCCTTCCTCGTTGTCACCGTCCGTGCTCTCCACCTGCACGAAGCCCTGACGCTCATAGAACCGTCGGGCACCGGTGTTGGCCTGAAAGGTCCAGAGTTGGAGTCCCTGCGGTCGGAGGACCTTGGCGAGCTCGACGAGGCGAGAGCCGATGCCCACTGCGAACCGACCGACATCGACGTAGAGCTGGTCGAGCCAGTCATCGTCGAGGACCATCAGGGCGGTCAAGGTTCCATCCGACTCGGCTAGCCATACCTCGCGGGCCGGGAGAACGATGTCCGAGAACCACACCCGGATCTCCTCCTCGGTATGAGCCGGGGGTGGGATCACCGGGAGAGAGGCGGCCCGAGACCGCAGCCACACGTCGGCGATGGCACCAGCCTCCCCTTGACGAGCTCGCCGAAGATCCACCCGCTTATCGTGTCCCCCGCCTCGCCAGATGCGGCGAGCAATTCGCCCGGCAAGCAGGGCTACGCCGGGCGATCATGGCGCCGTGGAGGGCGTAGAGCTCGTCGAAGAGCAGGGCGGTGCCATCGAGGCCGCGCGAGGCTTGATCCTCAACAACCTCGTCGCCTTCAACGCCTCGGTGGCGCCACCACTGGAGTGGACGCCATTCGCCATCACCGCCCGAGACGTCGATGGCGTCGTGGTTGGAGGGGCGACCGGACAGTCGCAGTGGCGATGGCTGTTCCTGAGCCATCTATGGGTCAGCGAAGCCAGAAGGGGCCAGGGCCTCGGGTCGCAGCTCATCGCCGACGTCGAGAACCTCGCCCGGCGCCGTGAATGCGTGGGCGTGCACCTCGACACCTTCAGCTTTCAAGCCGAGCCCTTCTACCTGGGCCTCGGCTACACCCGCTTCGGTGTCCTCGACGACTACCCGCCCGGCTTCCAGCGGTACTACCTCGAGAAACGCCTCGCATGGGGGCCTCGAGCTCCGGGCGGAGCCACGGGGACGTCAGACTGATCGTTCAGGGAGTCCCAAGCCAGGCCGACAGCGCGCCGATCGACGTTCGACTGCCTACCGGGGGGCGAGCAACCGCACACCTGCGGCGAGGGTCGTCGCGATCCTCTCGAGGTCGATGTCGCGGCCGTTCTGCGCGAGAACTTCGATCCCCAGGAAGGCAGCAGCCGCGAGCTCGGCGATGAGGTCGACGGGGATGAGCTGCGTGACCGGGGAGGTGCCGAGGACGCGTTGCATCTCGTTGGTGGCGTACTCGATCGCCTGGTCGATGGCTGCCCGGACCTCGGCGGCAAGCGTCAATGAGGTGCGGGCGCCGACGAACAGCTCCATCACCGCCCCCAACGGGGTGCCGAACAGGACGGTGAAGCCGGCGGCCATGCCGGTGATGGTGATGACCCGCCGATCAATAGCATCGAGGCCGAACCTGCTGGCGAGCCAGGATCCCAGCGTTCCCGTCGTCTGCACCAGCGGTGCCTCCGGACCGAGCGCGCCCCCGGAGGCGATGCAGAGCAACGAGATCGGGAGCAGCGACGGGAGTTGGCGAAGATCGTCGACGCCACCCGCGACGTGGATGTTGTCGACGAGGAGCTCGACGTCGCCAGGGTTGCCGAGGAGGCGAGTGAGCACGGCCACCGCCACCCCCACCGCGACGAGGATGGCGCCGTGGGCGAGCAGCCCTGAATGCGTCGGCCAGAGTCCCCGCTGCAAGAGGTGGAGGAGCCCGATGTAGACGGCACCGACGGCACCGCCGAGCAGGCCCGCGCCCAGGACGACCCCCATCTGGCGCGACTCCGGGGGGGGAAGCGTCTCCGGCACGGCCCAGCCCAACCGGCGCCGGACCACCTGGCGAGCCGCCGCGAGTCGGCCACCCTCTCGCCAGCCGCGCTTGCGCATATCTCTATCGTAACACGAGGTTGTTCCGGTTCCCCGCAATCGGATCGCCGGCGACGCCGTCGAACCCATGCGCCCCGCCGCATAGGGACCGCCGCTCAAGGCAAACCGCCCTTGACCCTTCCCTTGGGGCAACCCGCACACTGTCTTCATCGGGCGACCCGCCCGAGGAACGAGGAGACGACAGGTGGAGGAGATGGGCATCGGCGAGTTCGCACGACGGTCTCGCCTATCGCCCAAGGCGCTCCGCCTCTATGACGGGCTCGGTCTCCTCTCCCCCGCACGCGTCGACGACCTTTCCGGCTACCGCTACTACGAGGCCGTCCAGCTCGAACAGGCACGACTGATCGCGACGCTCCGACAGATCGGGGTCCCACTGGCGACCGTCAAAGAGCTGCTGGCACTCGACCCAGCCGAGATCGCCGAACGAGTGATGGCGTTCTGGCGCCAGGCCGACGCGCAGCACGACGACCGCCAGGCGCTCGTCGCCGCCCTCGTCGATCGACTCACCGGAAGGAGCCAGGTCATGTACGAAGTCGCCACCAGGGAGCTCCCGGCCCGCAGCCTTCTGTGCCTGAAGCGCAACATCGATGAGACGGGAGCGTGGGCGCTCGGCAAGGAGTTCATCGGCATCATCCGTGATCAGCGCCTCCCCAGGCTGGAAGGCCGGGACAACGCGATGTTCTCCAT
>DASXLH010000128.1:0-3528 GCA_036496335.1 Acidimicrobiales bacterium | reverse complement strand
CCGCTCGTCGCCCTGCTCCTCGCCGTAGACGGTGAACGTGATGCCGGCGGTGCGGAAGGCGGCGTCGCGCAGCCGCTCCCGCCGCGACAGCTCCGCCGGGCTCATGGCCCGGAGGCGAGCCACCAGGTCGTCGTAGTGGCTCCGCACCGAGCCGTCCCCGCCGAACACCTCGTCGAAGAAACCCTCGTATGCGTAGCCGGCGAACAGATCGGCCATCGGCGGGCACCGTACGCCGCCCGATGTGCCACCCCCGTCACGGCCGTGTGAACGGAACATGACGTCGCCGAGCCCCCGACCGGAACCTGGTGCAGGAGAGGCCAGGTCCTGGCGCCTCATGCACCCGGTTCGTCGTCGGATGTCGGATCGATGCCCAAGGCGGCGAGCAGACCGGTCGGGTCGGCGACGCCCACCGTGATGGTCGACGTGCGCACCGACGACCCGTTGGCCCGGGCTGACGCCGCCGGCCGGAGCCGGAGCGCCACCGCGTCCCCGGGTCGTCCGTGCACGACCCAGCCACCCCGGTGCTCGGACGTCCCCGGCGGCATCCATCGGGCGGTGCGCACCACCGTCGCCGAGCGGATCGACCGCCGCGACACCGAGGCCACGAACAGGACGCCCAACCGGATGCGCAGGTGGGTCGACGTCACGTCGATCCGGCCCCGGACGCCCGGCAGCCGGGCCCGTGTGGCCGCGCCGACCGGGATGGCGAACGTCGTGCCGTCACCGTTCACCCACCCAGCACCGAGAGCCGGCACCGAACCCCGAACCGGGTGCGTGACAAGCCCGATTCGGGCTTCAGGCGCACCCAGTTCGTCGGGGTGGCTGCTCAACCTCCCGAGGCGTCCTGGACCCGCTGCTTGCCCTGGGAGATCCACGGCATCATCGAGCGCAGCTGGGCCCCGACCTGCTCGATCTGATGGGCCTCGCCGGCCTTGCGGAGCTCGTCGAAGTGCTGGTGCCCGCTGCGCCACTCGGTGATCCACTCGTCGGCGAACTGACCGGACTGGATCTCGTCGAGGATCTTGCGCATCTCCGCCTTCGTCTGGTCGGTGATGATGCGCGGCCCGCGCGTGACGTCGCCGTACTCGGCGGTGTGGGAGATGGAGTAGCGCATCCCGCCGATTCCCTGTTCGTACATGAGGTCGACGATGAGCTTGAGCTCGTGCAGGCACTCGAAGTAGGCGGACTCCGGCTGGTAGCCGGCGTCGACCAGCGTCTCGAAGCCGGCCTGCACGAGGGCGGTCAGCCCACCACACAGCACGACCTGCTCACCGAACAGGTCGGTCTCGGTCTCCTCGGCGAAGGTGGTCTCGAGCACGCCGGCCCGCGTGCCGCCGATGGCGTCGGCGTAGGAGATTGCCAGCTCCCGGGCCTTGCCGGAGGCGTCCTGGTGGGCGGCGACCAGGCAGGGCACGCCGCCACCCTCGGTGTAGGTGCGCCGCACCAGGTGGCCCGGGCCCTTGGGCGCCACCATGGCCACGTCGATGCCCTCGGGCGGGGCGATCTGGCCGAAGCGCACGGAGAAGCCGTGGGACACGAACACGGCGTCGCCGGGCTTCAGGTTCGGGGCGATCTCGGCTTCGTAGACGTCCTTATGCTCGGTGTCGGGCAGCAGGATCATGATCAGGTCGGCCTCGGTGGCGGCCTCGGCCACGCTCATGACCGGGAGCCCGGCTTCGCGGGCCTTGGCCACCGACGACGAACCCTCCCGCAGGCCGACCCGGACGTCGACGCCCGAGTCCTTGAGGTTGAGGGCGTGGGCGTGGCCCTGGGAGCCGTAGCCGATCACCGCCACCTTCCGACCTGCGATGAGGGACCGGTCGGCATCCTTCTCGTACAACACGCTGGCGGGCATCTAGGAAACCTCTCTCACGACGCGCAGGCGGTTGGCCTGGCGATCCAACCTGGGCAGGGCCACCCGGCCCGTGCGCTGCAGCTCCACGATGCCATAGGGGCGGAGGAGCTCCTCGAAGTCGTCGACCTTGCCGGGCCGGCCCTCGAGGCTCACGGTGAGGGCGTCGTGACCGACGGCCAGGATCCGCCCCTCGAAGATCTGCACCAGCTCGACGATCTGGCTGCGCCGCTCCGGATCGGCGGTGACGGTGGCCATCAGCAGCTCCCGCTCGACCGACTCCCCCGGCGGCAGTTCGCTGATCTCGACCACGTGGACCAGCTTGAAGAGCTGCTTGGTGATCTGGTCGACAGAGGTCGACCCGACGTCGACGACGATGGTGATGCGGCTGAACCGCTCGTTGTCGGTGGGGGCGACCGCCAGCGAGAAGATGTTGTAGCCGCGCCGGGCGAACAGGCCCGAGACCCGGGCCAGCACGCCCGCCTTGTTCTCGACCAGCACGGACAGGGTGCTGAGGTCGCCGTCTGCTTGGGGAGCCATCACCGGCCCCCGTCCCCGTGGTGGCCCTCCTGGAAGGGGGGCACCACGATGTTGTCGTTCGTGGTCCCGACCGGGACCATCGGGTACACCTTCTCCGAGGAGTCGGTGCGAAACTCGACCACGACGGGACGGTCGTCGACCTCGTTGGCCTTGTCGATCACCACCTGGACCTCGTCCGGGTGCTCGGCTCGGAATGCGACGCAGCCCATCGCCTCGGCCCACTTCACATAGTCGGGCGTATCCGGCGAGAGGTACACCTCGGAGTAGCGCTCGTCGTAGAACATCTCCTGCCACTGGCGGACCATGCCGAGGTAGGCGTTGTTGAGGATGGCGATCTTCACCGGGATCCGCTCCATCGACGCGGTGGTGAGCTCCTGGGCGGTCATCTGGAAGCACCCGTCGCCGTCGACGGCCCACACCGTCTTGTCGGGCCGGCCGACCTTGGCGCCGATGGCGGCCGGCACCGCGAACCCCATCGTGCCGAGCCCGCCGGAGTTGACCCAGGTGTAGGGATGGTTGAACTTCCAGTACTGGCTGGCCCACATCTGGTGCTGGCCGACGCCGGAGGCGAGGATCGTGCCGTCGGGCGACGAGGCGTGCAGCGTCTCGATGACCTGCTGGGGCTTGAGGGCATCGCCCTCCTCCCACGGCTCGTAGGCCAACGGGTACTTCTCCCGCCAGCCGCTGATGGCCGCCTTCCAGTGGGAGCGGTCGGGGGTGACGGCTCCGGCCGCGGTCAGGTCGCGCACGGCCCGCACCAGCTCCTCGATCACGAGCCGGCAGTCACCGACGATGGCCACGTCGGGGTTGCGGACCTTGCCGATCTCGGCCGGGTCGATGTCGGCATGGATGATCTTGGCGTCGGGGGCGAACCCGTCGAGCTTGCCGGTGACCCGGTCGTCGAAGCGGGCGCCCAGAGCGATCAGCAGGTCGGAGCGCTGCATGGCGGTGACGGCGGTGTAGTTGCCGTGCATGCCGGGCATGCCGAGGCACTGGGGGTGGTCGTCGGGGAAGGCGCCCCGGGCCATGAGGGTGGTGACGACGTGGATCCCGGTGAGGTCGGCCAGCTCCCGCAGGGCCTCCGCCGCGCGAGCCTTCAGGACGCCACCGCCGACGTAGAGCACCGGCCGTTCGGC
>DASXLH010000127.1:0-2968 GCA_036496335.1 Acidimicrobiales bacterium | reverse complement strand
GGTCGGGGCCGGCCGGCGGCGCAGGACGTCGTCGTCGATCCCGGTCAGGGCGGCCCGCCACCGGGGCGGCAGGGCCGCCTCCCGGCCCGGCAGGGTCTGTACCGTCAAAGTGCCGTAGTCCGTCCCGCACTCGGGGCACACCCAATCCGTCATCGCGCCTCCCGTTCGCCGTCGTCGAGGTCGAGCATGTGCTCTTTGACGGCGTAAAGCACGGCCTCCATCCGCGAGTGGAGGTGGAGCTTGTCGAGGATGTTGCGGACGTGGTTCTTGACCGTGTTCTCCGAGATGTAGAGGTCGTCGGCGATGTCACGGTTGGTGAGGCCCCGTGCCACCAGCTTCAGGACGTCCATCTCCCGCTCGGTGAGGCGGGGGACGGACATGAGCCGCTGACCCTCGGCCCGCCTCGAGAGGTGGTTGAACTCCTGGATCAGCTTGGACGCCATCGACGGCGAGATGAGCGTCTGGCCGTGCATCACGGCCCGCACCGCGTCGGCGACCTCCTCGACGGAGATCTCCTTCAGCAGGTAGCCGGCGGCGCCGGCCTTGATCGCCTCGTAGAGGTCGTCCTCCTCGTCGGAGACGGTCAGCATCAGGATGCGGGCGGCAGGCAGCGCGCCGGCAAGGTGGCGGGTCGCCTCGATGCCGGAGACCCGGGGCATCCGGACGTCCATGAGCACGACGTCCGGCACCAGCTCCTCGGCCCGGCGGACGCCCTCCTCGCCGTCGCCGCCCTCGCCGACCACGTCGATGCCGTCCTCGAGTAGCAGCAACTGCACCAATCCGCGTCGGAAAAGTGCATGATCGTCCACGATCAACACGCGTATGTCTTCCTGCACCGCCACGCCGTCGTCGACCATGGTCATGGGACCATCAAGGTAGGTGTCCTCACGTCCGGGTCGAGGGACCCTAGAGGACCGGAGTCCGCACGGAACGAGGTCGGATCACCGCTTCGGCCACTTCGAGTGCCGTTCTCCGCTCGCCGGCGAGGAGGCGGGCCCGCATCTCGGCGACGACCGCAGGTCGCACGAAGGACGGCTCGAGGAGCCATCCCCACAGCCCAGGGGGCAGATCAGGTACCTCGCGGAGAAGGCTCAACCGCTCACCGTCCGGAAGCATGGCCCATCCTTCGTCACGGAGAGTGATGGCCTTGAGGACGGCGTCGGATCTCCCCCGCGCCCTGAGGACAGAAGGCGTCGACGGAGGTCACGGTCGAGGGCCGGGAGCGGTCCGGGCGATCGCCAGGCCGTGCAACTCGGCCCCGAGGGTGCGCAACGTGGTGGCGGCGGCCGACATCGTCGCCCCGGTCGTGACCACGTCGTCGACCACCAGGACACGCCGGCCTGCCAGCCGGGCGGCGGTGGCGCCCCACGCCGGGAGGAACGACGGACCCTCCAGACGCTCGAGCCGGGTGCGACCGGTCTGCGCGTTCCCGGCGCCTCGACGCAGCAGTCGCCGGACGGGGCGATCAAGGGCCCGTCCGACGCCCCGGGCAAGCAGCTCGGCCTGGTCGTAGCCCCGGGCCTGCCGGCGGGCGCTGGAGGTCGGCGCCCAGGTGACGACGTCGGGCACCGGGCTCACCAGCGAGGCCCCGGCCCGGGCCAGGCCGCCGAGGGCGGCACGGTGGTTGCGGTACTTCAGACGGGCGACGAGCTCCCGGCCCGCCCCCTCGTAGGCGAGGAGGGCGACGAGCGACGTGAGCCCGGGCGGCGGTCGGAGCCCGGGTGCCGGTCGCAGGCGCTCGAGGCAACCCGGGCAGGGTGAGCTGCCGCGGAAGCCGCACACGGCGCACTCGACCGGTAGGAGCACCTGCCGGATCGTAGGAACGCCGTGTGACGGCTACCGTCCCGGGACGTGACCGACATTGCGCTGCCGAACAACGGCGTGACGAACACCGCCTCGTCGAAGCTCCTGGGCCTCGTGGTGTGCCTGGCCCTCGCCGCCGTCGTCCTCCTGACGGTCGTCACGCTCATGTACAGCAACCACAACACGCCCGCCTCCGTAAACGGCACGACGGTCACGTCGAGCCAGTGGATCGGGAATTAGTACCGGTACTGGTTGGACTTGTAGGGACCCTCGAGCGGGACGCCGAGGTAGGCGGCCTGCTCGTCGCTGAGGGAGGTCAGCTTCGCCCCGAGGTGATCGAGGTGCAGCCTGGCCACCTGCTCGTCGAGGTGCTTGGGGAGGACGAACACGCGCTTGTCATAGGCAGCGCCGTTGGTGAACAGCTCGATCTGGGCCAGCACCTGGTTGGTGAACGAGCACGACATCACGAAGCTCGGATGGCCCGTGGCGCAACCCAGGTTGAGCAGCCGGCCCTCGGCCAGGACGATCACGGCATGGCCGTCCTCGAAGGTCCACTCGTCGACCTGCGGCTTGATCTCGACCCGGGTCACGCCCGGCCAGCGGGCGAGCCCGGCCATGTCGATCTCGTTGTCGAAGTGGCCGATGTTGCCGACGATGGCCTGGTGCTTCATGCGGGCCATGTCGGAGGCCTTGAGGATGTCCCGGTTGCCGGTGGCCGTCACGAAGATGTCCGCGGTCTCGACCACCTCTTCGAGGGTGGTGACCTGGAATCCCTCCATGGCGGCCTGCAAGGCGTTGATGGGGTCGATCTCGGTGACGATCACCCGGGCGCCCTGGCCCTTGAGCGACTGGGCGCAGCCCTTCCCGACGTCGCCGTAGCCGCAGACCACGGCGACCTTGCCGCCGATCATCACGTCGGTGGCGCGGTTGATGCCGTCGATGAGCGAGTGCCGACAGCCGTAGAGGTTGTCGAACTTCGACTTCGTGACCGAGTCGTTGACGTTGATGGCGGGCCACAGCAGCGTGCCCGCCTCCTCCCGTTGGTAGAGGCGGTGCACACCGGTGGTGGTCTCCTCGGAGACCCCCTTGACGTCCGCCGCCACCCGCGTCCAGCGGGTCCCGTCGGCGGCGATGGTGCGCTGGAGGAGGCGCAGGATCACGCCCT
>DASXLH010000126.1:0-2431 GCA_036496335.1 Acidimicrobiales bacterium | reverse complement strand
GGCGACGGGCCGCTCGACGACGCCCGCCTCGGGAGCGAGCTCCTGCGCCTGGTCCGCGCCGCCCGGGCGGCCGGCCTCGACGCCGAGCTCGCCCTGCGCCGGGCCGCCCTGCGCCTCGCCGACGAGGCCCGGGTCGTCGAGGCGCAACGCCCGCGGTGAGCGACGGCCGGTGATCCGTGACGCCACGGGATGACCGGCCGTCCCTCGGCATCGTCGTGGTCGCCGGCATCGGCGTGCTGGCCGTGCTCGGCTTCGTGGCCGCCGTGGCCCTCGGCGGCCACACCGTCGAGCGGCCTGGCGACCGGGTGGCGGTGGTGGCGGGGTCCGGGCCGGCGGGAGCGACCGTCCTCGCCGCCCGCTGCCTCGACGAGCGGGTGACCCGGATCACCGTGTCGCCCGTGCCGTCGACCGGGGCGCCCGCGTCGGGAGTGTCGGCCCCGAGCTGGGAGATCCGGTCGGTCAAGGGCTCGATCGAGCGGTCCTATGTGTTGGGCGGCTCCCCGCCGGACGGGTTCACCACGGTGACCCCGTTCGACGGTGCGACGGGCCGGGTCGAGGTGGCCGTCACCTTCGATCGCTTCGAGGACGGCTCGACCCTCGATGCCCGGACCGTCGACCTGGCCCATCTGCCGGCGGCGTCGTCGGAGCGGCTCAGCTCCGCCGCACCGGCCCCGTGCGGCGGGCGGACCAACCTCGGCTTCACCAACGTCCTTTTCGCGCTCGGCGCGCTGGTGGTGGTGCTCACCTACGTAGGCATCATCCGCAAGCGATGGGCGCGTTGAGCGCCGCCGCGTCACCGGCTGAGGGCCAGGATCGGCCCGCCGACCACCGGCGGTAGCGTGTCCATCCCGTGAGCGCCCGGACTGATGTCGTGGTGATCGGCGGGGGGATCGTCGGCCTGGCGACTGCCCGGAAGCTCCTCGACGCCGAGCCGTCGCTCCAGGTGACCGTGCTCGAGGCCGAGGAGCGCGTCGGCCTCCATCAGAGCTCGCACAACTCGGGAGTCCTCCACGCCGGCGTCTACTACGCGCCCGGGTCGGCCAAGGCCGAGCTCTGCCGTGTCGGGAAGGCCGCCATGGAGCGCTTCTGCGAGGAGAACGAGATCCCGGTCGTACACAACGGCAAGCTCGTGGTCGCCCTCGATGAGAGCGAGCTCCCTCGGTTCGACGCGCTGGTGGAGCGGGCGACCGCCAACGGGGTGCCTGGGCTGAAGGTGCTCGGACGGGAGGAGCTCCGGGAGATCGAGCCGGAGGCGGCCGGGATCAAGGCGCTCCACTCGCCGTCGACGGGGGTCGTCGACTTCGGGGCGGTGTGCCTCGCGCTGGCCGCCAAGCTCCCCGATGTCCGTACGGGTCACCGGGTCACCGGCGTGGCCGAGACGTCGAGCGGGGTCCGGATCACCACCTCCCAGGGCGAGATCGAGGCCGCCAACGCCGTCGTCTGCGGCGGGGTCCAGGCCGAGACGCTGGCTCGGGCGTCGGGGCAGGCCACGACGTTGCGGGTCGTTCCGTTCCGCGGATCGTGGATCCAGCTCACACCCGAGGGGGGCGCGCTCGTCCGCGGGAACATCTATCCCGTCCCCGATCCGACCCTGCCGTTCCTCGGCGTGCACTTCACCCGGCGCTTCAACGGCGACGTGTGGGCCGGCCCGAACGCGGTCCTGTCGTTGAAGTACCCGCGACTCGTGGCTCGGGCCCTCGCTCACCCCGGGCTGTATCGCCTTGCCTGGACCCACCGCAGGACCGCGATCACCGAGCTCTACGAAGACCGCTTCCGCTCGGCTTACCTGCGCCAGATGCGCCGGTATGTCCCCGCGGTGGAGGCGAAGCACCTCGTCGGGCCGCGGCCCTACGGCATCCGTGCCCAGGCGATCGGCCGAGACGGCCACCTGGTCGACGACTTCGTCATCGACGGGGGTCCGCGGGTCGTCCAGGTCCTGAACGCCCCCTCCCCGGCGGCCACCTCCTCCCTGGCGATCGGCGAGCGGGTCGCCGGCGAGGTCCTCGCCCGGCGCTGAGCATCCGGGCCGTCGTCGGCTTCCTCGCCGTTGGCGGCTCCCGGATCGAGGTCGGGTGCTCGACCGGCGGTGAGCTCGGCGCCTATCGTTCCCACAGTCTCAACAGGAGCCACATCACCCACATGAGCACGATCGAACACATCGTCGGGCGCCAGGTGCTCGACTCCCGCGGCAACCCGACCGTCGAGGCGGAGGTCTTCCTCGACTCCGGGGCCACGGGCCGGGCGATCGTGCCCTCGGGCGCCAGCACCGGTCAGTTCGAGGCGGTCGAGCGCCGCGACGGTGGCGAGGCGTGGGGTGGGAAGGCCGTGCACGGTGCCGTGGAGGCGGTCAACGGGGAGATCGCCGATGCGCTCCTCGGCGTCGACGCCCTCGACCAGCGGGGCGTCGACCGCCTTCTCGTCGACCTCGACG
>DASXLH010000125.1:0-4856 GCA_036496335.1 Acidimicrobiales bacterium | reverse complement strand
CACGATCAGGGCGATGCCGACCATGCAGTGCACGACGACGATGGCGGCGGTCAACATCGGTCGACGACGTTACCAGCGCCCAACGCCAAATTCGGGTTCGGCGTCAGCCGCGGGCGGCGTGGACGATGCGAGCGAAGCTGTCGGTGTCGAGCGAGGCGCCGCCGACGAGGGCGCCGTCGATGTCGGGTTGGGCCAGCAGCTCGCCGGCGTTGACCGGCGTGACCGAGCCGCCGTACTGGATCCGCACCGTCGACGCCGCCGCCGACCCGGCCACCTCGGCCACCACCGAGCGGATCGCAGCGCAGACCTCCTGCGCGTCTTCCGGTGTGGCCGTGCGACCGGTGCCGATGGCCCAGATGGGCTCGTAGGCCACCACCAGGTCGCCCACCTCGTCGGCGCCGACGCCGGCCAGCCCGGCCCGCACCTGGGTGGAGACCAGATCGGTGGTGACACCGGCCTCGCGCTCGTCGAGGGTCTCCCCCACGCACATGATCGGCGTCATCCGGTTGGCCAAGATGGCCTTGACCTTGCGGTTGACCCACTCGTCAGTCTCGCCGAAGAGCTGACGCCGCTCGCTGTGGCCGGCGATCACATAGCGGACGTTGAGCTTGGCCAGCATCACGGGCGCCACCTCGCCGGTGAACGCTCCCTTCTCCTCCCAGTGGCAGTGCTGGGCGCCGAGGAACATGGGGATGCCGTCGGCGTCGAGCACCGTCTGGATCGACCGCAGGTCGGTGAAGGGCGGGTGGAGCGACACGTCGACCTGCTCGTACTCGTGGCTGTCGAACTGGTAGCTGAGCTTCTGCACCAGCTGGATCGCCTCCAGGTGGTTGAGGTTCATCTTCCAGTTGCCGCTGATGAGCGGCTTGCGACTAGCGGGCATTGGGCGCCTCCCGGAGGGCCTTGAGCCCGGGCAGGTCTCCCTGCTCGAGCAGCTCGAGCGATGCGCCCCCACCGGTGGAGACGTGGTCGATGCGGTCGGCCAGCCCGAACTGGGCGGCGGCGGCGGCGCTGTCGCCACCACCCACCACGGTGAAGCCCCGGCACTCGGCCACCGCCTCGGCCACGGTCCGGGTGCCGGCCTCGAAGCGAGGATCCTCGAACACGCCCATCGGGCCGTTCCAGAACACCGTCCGGGCCTCGGCCACGACGTCGGCGAACTCGGCGGCGGTGCCGGGCCCGATGTCGAGTCCCATCCAGCCGTCGGGAAGCGACGTGCCGAGCTGGCGCACCTCGCCGCCGGTCGACGGGTCGCCGATCGTGCCCCCCGGCCCGAGGGCGGTGATGTCGGACGGCACCCGGATGCGGTCGCCGAACTGGTCGAGGAGCTTCCGGCAGGATTCGATGTGGTCGGCCTCGAGCAGTGACGAGCCCACCCGGTTGCCGATGGCGGCCAGGAAGGTGAAGCACATCCCCCCACCGATGACGAGGGTGTCGGCCACATCCAGCAGGGCGGCGATCACGTCGAGCTTGTCGCTCACCTTGGAGCCACCGAGGACGGCCACGAAGGGCCGGGCCGGCTTGTCCCGCAGGCCGGAGAGCACCTCCACCTCCCGGGCCAGGAGACGGCCGGCCGCGCTGGGCAAGGTTCGGGGCGGGCCCACCACCGAGGCATGGGCCCGGTGAACGGCCCCGAAGGCGTCGTCCACGTAGGCGTCCTGGCCCTCCACCAGCCGGGCCACGAAGGCCGGGTCGTCGGCCGTCTCGCCCGGGTCGAAGCGCAGGTTCTCGAGCAGGGTCACGGCCGGGGCCAGCTCGGCCAGCCGGGCCCGCACCGGGTCGAGGGAGTAGCGGGGGTCGGGAGCGCCCTTGGGCCGGCCCAGGTGCGAGCAGGCCGTGACCGTGGCCCCCTGCGCCTCGAGCCATTGGATGGTGGGCAGGGCGGCCCGGATCCGCAGGTCGTCGGTGATGACGCCGTCGCGGAGGGGGACGTTGAAGTCGGCCCGGAGCAGGACCCGCTTCCCGTCGAGCGGGGGCAGGTCCTCGAGCAGGGGCAGTTTCACGGGCGAACGGTGGGGCGGGTCACTGCTGGTTGGCCGCGCCGACGATCACGGCCATGTCGACCAGCCGGTTGCTGTAGCCCCACTCGTTGTCGTACCAGCCGAGCACCTTGACCATGCTGCCGAGGGCCATGGTCAGCTTCGAGTCGAAGGTGCACGAGGCCGGCGAGCCGACGATGTCGGACGAGACGATCTCGTCCTCGGTGTAGACGAGGACGTTGGCCAGCGGGCCCGACTTGGCGGCGGCGGCGAAGGCGGCGTTGACCTCCTCGGCGGTGACGTCCCGGCCCAGGATCCCGGTGAAGTCGGTGATCGAGCCGTCCTGGACCGGCACCCGCAGGGCGGTGCCGTCGAGCTTCCCCTTCATCGAGGCCAGCACCAGGCTGGTGGCCCGGGCCGCGCCGGTCGAGGCCGGCACGATGTTGGCGGCCGCCGCCCGGGCCCGGCGCAGATCCTTGTGGGCCAGGTCGAGGAGGTTCTGGTCGTTGGTGTAGGCGTGGACGGTGGTCATCAGGCCCTTCTCCACGCCGAAGGCGTCGTCAAGGACCTTGATCATCGGCACGAAGCAGTTGGTGGTGCAGGAGGCGTTGGAGACGATCTTCATGGACGGGTCGAAGTCGCCGTCGTTGACGCCGATCACGAAGGTGCCGTCGACGTTGGTGGCCGGGGCGGAGATGATCACCCGGGGGGCGCCGCCGTCGATGTGAGCCAAGGCCTTCTCACCGTCGGTGAAGATGCCGGTCGACTCGACCACCACGTCGACACCGAGATCGCCCCAGGGCAGCGCCTTCGGATCGCGCTCGGCGAAGACCTGGATCTCCTTGCCACCGACCGAGATGCCCTTGGCCGTGACCGCCACCTCGACGTCGAGCTTGCCGTGGGTGGAGTCGTACTTGAGCAGGTGGGCGTTGGCTTCGGGGGGCACGAGATCGTTGACGGCGACGACCTCCACGTCGACGCCGGACTTGCGGGCGGCGCGGTAGAAGTTGCGCCCGATACGGCCGAATCCGTTGATGCCAACTCGCACGGTCATGGGGCCATCGGATCAGATCGCGGAGGGTGGTCGCCAGTTGGCCTCGTGACCATGGCGTGAACCCGTCGGCCGAAGATTCGGCTCATCGTTCCTGGTCGCGGTGGGTGACACGGGGTTGGAAGCCCCGGTGGCGCAGCAGGTCGGCCACCGCCTCCGCCATCACCACCGACCGGTGGTGGCCACCGGTGCAGCCCAGGGCGATGGTGAGGTAGGACTTGCCCTCGGCCACATAGGCCGGCAGCAGCACCTCCAGCAGGGCGTCGAGCCGGGCCAGAAACTCCTTCGACTCGGGGAAGCTCATCACGAACTCGCGGACCGGCTGGTCGGTGCCGGTGAGGGGTCGGAGCTCGTCGACCCAGTGGGGGTTGGGCAGGAACCGACAGTCGAGGACGAGGTCGACGTCGGTCGGGATGCCGTGCTTGTAGCCGAACGACATCACCGCCGTCCGCATGGCGGAGGCGCCGTCCGACCGGAACAGGGACACGATGCGGTCGCGCAGCTGGTGGACGTTGAGGCCGGACGTGTCGACCACCACGTCGGCGTGCTCCTTCAGGGGCTGCAGCGCGGCGCGCTCCCGGCTGATGGCCACCGCCAGGCTCGACTCGTCGTCGAAGGGATGCCGGCGGCGAGTGTCCTCGAAGCGGCGCACCAGCACCTCGTCGGACGCCTCGAGGAACAGCACCCGCACGGGGTCGGGCCCGGACCGCACCCGGGCCAGGGCCCCCAGCAGCTCGTCGACCGCCCGGGCTCCCAACACCAGGGCGACCCGCTCGATCGGGGTGCCCGGGGCCCGGGCCAGGTCGGCCACCTTGTCGATGAGCTCGGCCGGCAGGTTGTCAATGACGAACCAGCCCTCGTCCTCGAGCACGTTGGCGGTCTGGGAACGGCCCGCTCCCGACAGGCCCGTGATCACGAGGAACTCGCTCATGGCGCATTCTCGGCCAGGAGGAACAGCAACCTCGGGATGGTGGCGGCGTCGACGTACTCCTCGGCCCGGGCCAGGAACCCAGGTGGCGGGGCCGGTTCGGCCATGTGGCGGATGGTCAGACCGACCTCGGCCATGGCGTTGACGTACCGGCTCAGCGGACGGTGGATGAAGGGGATGAACACGTCCTTCTCCACCTCCTCCAGCGACTCGTCCTCCACCAGGTAAGGCCCGATGCGCCAGTACTGCTCGGGCGGGTCGAGCACCTGGTCGTCGATCCAGCCACTTCCGGGGGTCTGCAGCAGCGGGTGGTTGAGGAAGAAGAGGAACCGCCCACCCGGGCGCAGCACCCTCGCCACCTCGGCGATGGCGCCGTCGACGTCGGTGATGTGCTCGAAGACGAGGCAGGCGAGCACGGCGTCGAACCGGTCGGCCGGGAAGGGCAGGTCGGCTGCGCCGGCCCGGGCGTAGCTCGGCCCACCGGCCCGGCGGGTGGCTTCCACCAGCTGGGCCCGGGTCGGGTCGACCCCGATCACCCGTTGGGCGCCCCCGGCCACCGCCAGCCGGGCCAGCTGCCCCTCGCCGGTGCCGACGTCGAGCACCTCGGCCGCCCCGGCCAGGTGGGCGGCGGCCATCGGCAGGATCTGCTCCTCGTACTCGGCGTCGGCCCCGTCGGTGAAGCCTTCCTGCCACCAGGAGGCGTTCACCTCCCAGAGCTGCTCGTCCTGCCCGGCGGCTTCCACATCCACAGTCTCGCCGCCGGAAGCCCCTCTCGTTCTGTGTCGGATCTGCCCCGGGTGGCGGGGCAGATCCGACTGAGAACGCGGCTGTCACACCCCTGAGCTGAAATCCATCGACATGAGTCGAGATGACAGAGCCCTCAGCGATCTGTGTCGGC
>DASXLH010000124.1:0-6644 GCA_036496335.1 Acidimicrobiales bacterium | reverse complement strand
GGGGTCGACCCGGTCATGGACGATCGCCATCAGCCGGTCGGCAAGGTCGTGTGGTTCCGCCTGCCCCGCTGAGTCTCTTGAGGTCCCTGAGACGTCCATGTGGGGCCGGCGCCGTACGCCGTATTGTCAACACGTGGTTCGAGGGGATGAGCGCAGCTAGCGAACGATGACCTCACTCGTTGCCCCGTTCCACCACCAGGCCTTCTTCTACGCCGGCGACGACGAGTACCTGGCGGGACCGGCGGCCTTCGTCGAGGAAGGCATCGAGGCCGGAGAGACCGTGCTGGTCGCGGTCCCGCCGGATCGACGCGACCTGCTCCTGGACCACTTCGGCGCCAGCGCGAACGGCCTCCTGCACTTCGCCTCCATCGAGGAGATGGGAGGGAACCCGGCCCGGATCATTCCGGCCTGGTCCGACTTCGTCCGGGATCACGGTCGATCGGAGCGCGGCGCGAGAGGGGTCGGCGAGCCGATCTGGAGCGGTCGCTCCGCTGAAGAGCTGGTCGAATGCGAGCGGCACGAGGCTCTCCTCAACCTGGCCCTTGCCGATGCCACCGGCTTCAAGTTGTTGTGCCCCTACGACGTTCGATCCCTCGACCGCGATGTGATCGCACGAGCCCACCGCAACCATCCTCATCTCGATGGCATCCGCGCCTCGACCGCGGCTTGGACCTTCGAACCCCTCGTGCCCCCGTTGCTCGACACCGCCCTCGCGCCGGTCCCCGCCTCGGCGCGGACCATGGTCTTCGACGCCGGCACGATCCGGGAGGTCCGGACCCTCGCCGGCGAGGCCGCCTCCGTGGCCGGCTTCGACGCCAACCGCGTCGACGACCTCGAGATCGCGGTCAGCGAGGCGGTGACGAATACCGTCCTCCACGGTGGCGGCCGAGGCGAGATTGCCTTCTGGTACCTCGATCCGTCCTTCGTCTGCGAGATACGGGACCGGGGCCGCATCACCGACCCGCTGGCGGGGCGGCGGCGACCCGACCTCGACGCGTCAGGGGGGCGAGGGCTGTGGCTGATCAACCAGCTCTGTGACCTCGTGCAGCTACGGATCCTTCCCGACGGTCAGCAGGTGCTGCGTCTCCACCTCAGCCGCTGAGGGGTTTTTGGGCGGCGCCCGACGCCGTCGACGACGCGTCACCGGCGGCAACCACCTCGGCAACCTCGACGGGCATGCCGAAGCGGAGGAGCCGGCCACCGAAGGCGATGGAGCAGAGGGCCAGCCAGGCCCAGCCGACGCACAGGCCGGCGAGCACATCGGTGAACCAGTGCACCCCGAGCATCACGCGGCTCCCGGCCACCAGGACGGCCAGGGCGACGGCGCCGCCGGCGAGCAGGTTGCGGGTCCGCCGGGAGCGGCCCCGACCGAGGAGCAGCGCCAGCACCGCCAGCGTCGCGGCGGCCGCCGCCGAGTGGCCGGAGGGGAAGGAGGACCCCGAGAAGCCCGTGAGCCGAAGGATGTCCGGCCGCTCTCGTCCGACGAGGACCTTGATGCCGTTGACGATCGCGAACTGCCCGAGGACCGTCAGAGAGAGCAGCAAGGGGATGGCCCGGTTGGGGCGCCGCCGGTACTCGAGAACCCCGACGACCGTGGCGAGGACCAACGAGCCAGCCGTGCCACCGATGAGGCTGATGTCTCGCAGCACCCGGGTCGACGAAGAGGTTGCGTTGGCGCCGCCCCAACGGGCCAACGACAGGTCCCACTTCGCCAGGCCGGCATGAGACTGGACCATGAGGAGCAACAGGCCCACCGCCACCGCTCCAGCAAGCAGGGCCGCGGTGGCCACGGTGAGCACGAGCCCGGTGGCGGTGGCCGGATCGATCTCTCGGGCCAAGAGGGTCCGGAGCCTGGGGTGCCGGTCGACCTCCTTCTGGACGAGCGGCGAGGCGACGTCGACGCGTGGCGCGCCGATGTGGAGCCGGGGCCACCGCCGCGCCGCCAGGACGACCGCACCGCCGGCGACCACCGCGGCGGCGAAGACGGAAGCGAGCACGATCATGACCCCAGCTCTACCCCGACCGGGCGAGGGCTACGCGCCGCCCGTCCCGTGCGGTCAAGGTCCGCTCCCGGCACCCGGGCTTCGCAGGTGGAGATGATTTGCTGACCGGTGATCTTTGCCGTCGGCCGGGGTTTGGACGGCGTAGGCGCTGGTAACGGTCCCGGCGTGCCTGAAGCGCTGGCGGGTCCGGTCCGCCCGGCGGACAGCTCGACCGAGCCCGTCCCGCCGTGGGACGGGGCCGAACCGGTTCGCGCTGACGGCCTCGTCGGCGACGAGCCTCCCGTCGATCCGGCCTCATCCGTCGAACCGTCACCGGACGGACACCCACAGCGGCACGTGGCCGCCGCGGCCGCGGTTCTGATCAGCGGCTATCTCTTCATCGCGACGCTGCTGGTCAGCGTTGGCTTGGTGCTCAACCGGTTCCTGCTGAGCGGCCCTGTCGGACGAGCCGACGAGGGCATCACGTCCTGGCTCGCCGACCATCGCTCCGCCGACCTCAACCGTCTCACCTTGGTGCTGTCGCGTTCGGCCGACACCTTCTCCGTGGTCGGTGCCGCCATCGTGATCGTCACCGTCCTCGCCATCGGCCGGCACTGGCGGCCGATCGTGATCCTGGTCGTCGCCCTCGCCACCGAGCTCGCCTGCTTCCTGACCGTGAACGCCATCGTCGACCGTCCCCGGCCCCACGTCGCCGCCCTCGGGTCCGTCCCGTCCACATCGAGCTTCCCGTCCGGGCACACGGCCGCCACCCTCGTCGTCTACGCCTCGCTGGCGATCTTCGTGTCGCTCGGTACTCGATCGGTGGTGGCGCGTGTGCTCGCCACCACCGCCGCGGTGGTCATGCCCCTCGCCGTCGCCTTCTCCCGCGTCTACCGGGGCATGCACCACCCGCTCGACGTCGTGGCTGGCCTGGTGATGGGCATCCTGGTGCTGGCCATCGTCCTGGCCGCATCGGCGGCGGCCGAGGCCGGCGTCCATCCGAGTCGACCGGGCGATCCGGAGGGGTCGAGCTGATGGAGCACATCGCGGTCGTCGCCCATTCGGGCAAGAGCCTCGGAGGCGGGCTGGCCGAGCTGCGCTCCAGGCTCGCCGACGCCGGCGTCGACGACCCCCTCTGGTTCGAGGTTCCCAAGAGCAAGAAGGCCCGCAAGGTCGTGCACGACGCTCTCCAGCGAGGCGCCGACCTCGTGCTGGTGTGGGGCGGCGACGGCATGGTCCAGCGCTGCATCGACGCCCTTCGGGGGTCCGAGGCCACCTTGGCGATCATCCCCGCCGGGACGGCCAACCTGCTCGCCTCGAATCTGGGGATCCCCCACGACCTCGGTGATGCCCTCGACGTCGCGCTGGGCGGTCAGGACCGGCGGATCGACGTCGGAACGGTCAACGGCGAGCGGTTCGCCGTGATGTCCGGCGTCGGCTTCGACGCCCGGATGATCGACGGTGCCCCCAAGTCGGCCAAGGCCAAGCTGGGTCGGTTCGCCTACGTGGCCGGTGGCGTCTCCGCCATGCGGGCCCCGTCCGACCACGTCACCGTCTCGGTCGATGGCACGCCCTGGTACGCCGGCCCGGCCACCTGCGTCCTGGTCGGCAACGTCGGCACGACTACCGGTGGCCTGGTGGTGTTCAACGACGCCCGGCTGGACGACGGTGTGCTCGATCTCGGCGTCGTCACCGCTGACGGGTGGGTGCGGTGGTTGCGGGTGCTGGCCCGGGCGGCCAGCCATCGGGCCGAGCGCTCCCCGTTCGTGCAGATGACCCGGGCGCGGGAGATCGAGGTGCGCCTCGACCGCAAATCCCTCTACGAGCTCGACGGCGGGAGCCGGACAAAGGTCCGACGCCTGCGGTACGGCATCGAGCCCGGCGCCCTCGTCGTGCGGGTCCCCCGTTGAGGCCGGCGACGAAGGGGCGGCGATGAGCACCGCCCGGCTGATCCCGGAGACCTGGGAGCTCACCGGCGACGACGCCCGGGTCACCCTCCGGCGCTGCGGTCGACGGCGCCTGTTGGTGGACGCGTTCCAGCGGTTGCGCTGGTCGGACGGGTTCAGCCATGCCCGGTCCATGGGGTTCATGCTCGCCTTGGCGGCTGTGCAGGGCATGATCGCCCTCGTCGGGCTGGCCAGCGCCTTCGGCAACAGCGGGATCAGCGACGTCATGGTCCGGTCGATCCGGGGAGCGGCGCCGGGCCCGGTGACCGACCTGCTCACGGCCACCGTCACGCAGGCGACCCGCACCGGTGCCGAGCACCATTACCTCGGCCTGCTGTTCGGGACGTTGGGGTGGCTGATCACCGCCACGACCGCCATGGGCCAGCTCGAGCGGGGCCTCAACCGCATCTACGGCGTCGAGAAGGACCGGCCGGCGCTGCAGAAGTACGGGCTCGGCCTGCTCCTGGCGGTGAGCGTGGGTGCACTGCTCACGCTCTCGGTCGGCCTCATCGCCTTCGGCCGGAGCGTGAGCCATACGATCGACTCTCCGGCGTGGGCCCGGGTCTGGGACGTGGCCACCTGGCCGGTCGGGCTGCTCCTGACACTGGCCGGGATGGCGCTGCTGTTCCGGTGGTGCCCCCGTCGCCGGCAACCGGCATGGTCGTGGCTCGCCTTTGGTTCGGCCATCGCCGTCGTTCTCTGGGTGGCCGTGACCGTGCTGCTCGGAGTCTTCTTCGCCCACAGCGCCTCGTTCGGTCAGACCTACGGGCCGCTCGCCGGCATGGTGGCGCTGTTGCTCTGGGCGCTGCTCTCCTCGATCGCGGTCTTCTACGGCGGAGCCGTCGCCGCGCAGCTCGAGGCCGTGCGGGCCGAGGCCGGCGCGCCCCCCCAGGACCAGGAGAAGGTCGAGGCCTCCGAGCCCGAGGCCCGCCCGCCCACCGCCGATCGAGAGGTCACCCATGTCCCCGCATGAGGGTGATCCCGGCTCCACCAGCGGCCGCGGGTTGACCGGTGACGAACGGGTGTGGCGGGCGCGGCGGGTGCTCGAGGGCGTCCTCGGGGTTCCGGCCACCGAGGGCAACCAGATCGACGTCCTGCGGAACGGGGACGAGATCTTTCCGGCGCTGTTCGACGCCATCGACGGCGCCGAGCACACGGTCGACCTGCTGACCTTCGTGTACTGGCAGGGCGAGGTGGGGACCCACCTCGCCGAGTCGCTCGCCAAGCGTGCCCGTGACGGCGTCCGGGTCCGCGTCCTCCTCGACGCCTACGGCGCCCGGCCGATCGACCCGGCCGCCATCCGCACCATGGAGGACAACGGCGTGCGGCTGCGGTGGTTCCGGCCGCTGCACCATCTCCGCCCCCTCCAGGTGAACCATCGCACCCACCGCAAGGTGGCCATCATCGACGAGGCGGTGGCCTTCACCGGCGGGGTCGGCATCGCCGATGTGTGGCAGGGGGACGCCCGGAACGAGAACGAGTGGAGGGACACCCACTTCCGCATCCGGGGGCCCGCCGTCGACGGCCTGCGGGCCGCCTTCCTGGACAACTGGATCGAGACGGACGCCTTCCTCTTCGAGGACGGGATCGACCGCTTCCCAGGTCAGCCGCAGTCCGGGCGATCGGTGGCGCAGTGCATCCGGGGCGCATCCGAGACCGGTCGAAGCGACATGGCGACCCTGTTCCGCACGCTGATCCAGCTGGCCGAGACGCGCATTCGCATCTCGACCGCCTACTTCGTGCCCGACACCGATATCCGGCTGCGCCTCTGCGACGCCGCCGCACGGGGGGTGGCGGTGGAGATCCTGCTGCCAGGTCCCCACGCCGACAAGCGCTTCGTGCAGCTGGCCGGCGAGTCTCGCTATGCCCGGTTGCTCGAGTGCGGCATACGGATCTGGACCTTCCAGCCGAGCATGATGCACGCCAAGGTGATGACCCTTGACGGCTACATAGCCAACATCGGATCCGCCAACCTCAACAGTCGCTCCACCGACCTCGACGAGGAGGTCAACCTGGTGGTGATGGACGAGTCGCTGGTGGCCACCCTCGACCGTCACTTCGACGAGGACCTCGCGCGGAGCCAGGAGATTCAAGCCAGCCGCTGGGACGAGCGCTCCGTCCTCCAACGCACCTACGAACGAGTCTCCATCCCGCTCAAGCGGTTCTTCTAGGTTCGCCGCGGCCGGAGCCCGCGGCTGGGGCCGGGGGCCGGGATGCAAGGGTGTGCCGATGATCGGACGCCGCGCCGCCTGGTCCGCGGCCGGGCTGTTGACGATCGTCGGTTTCGCCCTCGGCGCCATAGCCGTGCACCGCCATCTCGAGCCGGCGGAACCGCCGCCCGTCTACGTCGCGGTGGGCGCCAGCGAGTCGGTCGGCGTCGGCGCCGCCGAACCGGCGCTCGACGCCTGGCCCCAGGTACTCCGGCGCACGGCTCTGCCCAGGCGCACCCGGTTCACCGACGTGGCCGTGTCGGGCGCCTCGGTGCCCGACGCCATCGCCAACCAGCTCCCCCGCGCCATCTCGCTCAAGCCTTCCATCGTCACGGTCTGGCTCAACGTCAACGACATCCGGGCCCTGGAGCTACCCGGAAACTACGAGAAGTCCTTGCGCACCTTGGTCCACGGGCTGCGTCGGGGAGGCGCCACGAAGGTCTACGTCGCCAACACACCGCCGGTCGAGGCCCTCCCCGTCGTCAAGCGCATCGGCGTGCCGACCG
>DASXLH010000123.1:0-23568 GCA_036496335.1 Acidimicrobiales bacterium | reverse complement strand
TCGGCCCGTCCGGCAGCAGCGCCGCCAGTGCCTTCTGGGCGTCGTTGAGCGTGGTGGTCGTGGTGGGGTCGAGCTGGAGGGACGGGGTGCTCGACGACGTGCTCCCGCTGCTGCCGAACAACGACGACGCGAAGGCCAGGCCGGTGGCGAAGAGGAGGGTCACGGCCAGCACGAGCGCGCCGGCGCGGATCCAGGGCGACCGCGTCCTCTGGCTCACCGGTTGCGCCAGGCTTCCTCCGTCCTCGACACCACCTCCCGCAGGGGCAGTCCGGTGGCGGCGGCGACCGCGGCGGCGTCGTCGTGCTCCACCTTCACCCGCCCGGCGGCGATCTTCACCCGGATCTCGTGTCCCTCGAGCAGCACGACCTCGACCGTACGGGCTGAGGGCCACCGTTCGAGGGTCGCCCCCCGCACGCCGAGGGTCCCGGTCTCGCTCCGGAGCACGGCGGCCAGGCGGGCCGCCTCGGCCGGGTCGGCCAGCACGCTCACCGTGTAGGCCGGCCGGCCCTTCTTCATGACGATCGGCGTGATCCAGGCGTCGTGGGCGCCGGCGCCGAGGAGGGCGCCGACGGCGTGGGCCAGGGTCTCGCCGGTGGCGTCGTCGACGTTGGCCTCGAGCAGGACGACGGGTTGACCGGCGTGGCCGGGGGCGGCATCGGCCAGCGTCCCGACCACCACCTGGGTGAGGTTGGGCAGGTCGTCGAGCTCGCGGGTGCCGGCGCCGAAGCCGGAGGAGGTGATGGTCATGGCCGGCATCGGCCCGAAGTCGACGGCCAGGGCGGCGAGGATGCCGGCCCCGGTCGGGGTGGTGAGCTCGACGGCCAGGTCGAGGCCGTAGGTGGGGATGCCGGTGAGCAGTTCGACCACCGCCGGCGCCGGGTTGGGCAGCATCCCGTGGGCGGTGCGGACCATGCCCAATCCGGTCGCCACCGGGCTGGCCAGCACCCGCTCGACGCCGAGCAGCTCCAGGGCGGCGGCCACCCCGACCACGTCCACGATGGCGTCGATGCCACCTACCTCGTGGAAGTGGACCTGGGCCAGCTCGCGGCGGTGGAGCTGGCCCTCGACCACGGCGATGGCCTCGAAGACGGCGAGGGCGCGGTCCCGGACCCGGCCGGGCAGGCTGGCGTCCTCGACGATGGCCCGGATGTTGGCGTAGGTCCGAACCACCGTGCTGTCGTCGGCCGACACCACGGCCCGGGTGCCGGCCACGCCGCCTCGCAGCACGGGCTCGACCTCCAGGGTCCAGCCCTTCACCGGCAGGCGGCCGAGCAGCTCACGGACGCCGTCGACGTCGGCGCCGGCGTCGATGAGCGAACCCAGCGCCATGTCGCCGGCGATCCCGGCGAAGCAGTGGAACCATGCCGCGACGGTGCCTCGGCTGCTGCCGGCCCCGGGCTCAGCCACGACGTACCCGCAGCATGCGGGTGACGGCGCTGGCCGCCCCGAAGCCGTTGTCGATGCCCACAACGGTGATGCCGGCGGCGCACGACGCCAACATCGACAGCAGGGCGGTGACGCCGTTCAGCCCGGCGCCGTAGCCGGCCGACGTGGGCACCGCCACCACCGGGCCGGCGACGACGCCGCCCACCACGCTGGCCAGCGCACCTTCCATCCCGGCCACCACCACCACGGCGTCGGCGCTGGCGATGCGGTCGAGCTCGGTCAGGAGCCGGTGCAGGCCGGCCACGCCCACGTCGGCGATGCGGTCCGGGCCGAGGCCGTAGGCATCGAGGGTCGCGACGCACTCGTCGGCCACGGGCAGGTCGGCGGTCCCGGCGGTGACCACCGCCACCCGGGCGCCGGTGGCGGTGGCGGGGCGCCAGGCCACCGTCGTGCCGGTCACGGTCCCGCCGGCGGGGAGCCGGGCGATCTGGTCGGGGCTGGCCCGGGTGAGCAGGACCGGCCCGTCCCCACCGGCGAGCAGCTCGCTGATGATGGCGGCGCACTGGTCGGGCGTCTTGCCGGGCCCGTAGACCACCTCGCCCATTCCCTGGCGCAGCGCCCGGTGGTGGTCGACCCGGGCGAAGCCCAGATCGGCCCAGGGCAGTCGACGCAGGGTTCCGACGGCGTCGTCCGGTGACAGTCGCCCGTCGCGGACTGCGTCGAGCATTGCCCGGAGGGCGGTCTCGTCCACCGCCGTATTGTGCTCCGCCATGCCCCGAATCGGCTTCCTCGGGCCCCTCGGCACCTTCACCGAGCAGGCCGTGCTCAGCCAGGACGACCTGGCGACCATGGAGCTCGTGCCGTTGGGGTCGATCCCGGAGGTGCTGGCCGCCACCGAGGCCGGCGAGGTCGACCTGGGGTTCGTGCCCATCGAGAACGCCATCGAGGGCACCGTCAACGCCGCTGTCGACCCGCTCGCCTTCGAGCACGACCTGCTGATCCAGCGGGAGGTGGTGCTCGGCATCCACCTCAACCTCATGGCCCCTCCCGGCACCGCCCTGGCCGACGTCACCAGCGTGGTGTCGATTCCCGTGGCGACCGCCCAGGTACGGGGCTGGCTGGCGGCGCATCTCCCCGGCGTGGCCACGATCGCCGCCAACTCCACCGCCGAGGCCGCCCAGCAGGTCGGCCGGGACCGACCGGCCGGCGTGGCCGCCGTCGCCCCGGCGGTGGCAGCCGAGCTGTACGGGCTCGAGATCCTGGCCGCCGAGATCGAAGACCACCCGGAGAACAAGACCCGGTTCCTGGTGGTGGCGACCAGGGGCGTGCCGGCCGCCACCGGTCACGACAAGACGACGATCGTCTGCTTCCAGTCGGCCGACCGCCCCGGCTCCCTGCTCGGGATCCTCCAGGAGTTCGCTGCCCGGGCCCTCAACCTCACCAAGATCGAGTCCCGACCGACGAAGACGAGCCTCGGCGACTACTGCTTCGTGATCGACTTCGAGGGCCACGTGGCCGACGACGTGGTCGCCGACTGCCTTCGCGAGCTGAAGGCCAAGTACGGCGTGAAGTTCCTCGGCTCCTACCCGGCCGCCGGCGAGCACGGCGAGTCCGTCCGCCGGGAGGCCGCCGCTGCATGGCGCGAGGCCGACGCCTGGCTCCAAGGCCTCCGAGCCACCATCCAGCCGACCTGATCGGCCGACGGGGCGTTCTGGGAGTGGTTTCGGCACCTCCCAGGTACCGAAACCATTCCCGGAACGGCGGTGGGGCCGGGGCTGTCACACCCCCGCGATGTCGTGTCGGGATGGATCCCAAATCCGAAGCCTTCTCCAGCGCCGGCGCCCTCGCGGAGCTCCAGCACGGGGTGCTGGCTGATTGGCAACTCCGGGCCATGGGTCTGGGCCGTCGTTGGACACGCACCTGGGAGCGTCGAGGCCGGGTGGTCCGCCTGAGCCCTCGAGTGGTCGCCCTCGCTGGTGCACCCCCGACGGCCATGCGGCGGGCGGCCGTCGGCGTGTTCGACGCGGGACCCGGAGCGTTGGCATCCCACATGACGGCCGCCTGGCTCTGGCGGCTACCCGGCTTCGACCTGGCGACCATCGAGGTCACTTCGTTCCGCGATGCCGCTAGGCGACGTCAAGTCGTGGCGCGGGTTCACCGGCCGAAGCAGTTGCTTCCTTGCCATGTCACGACGATCGATGGCATCCCGTCACATCTCTCGGCCGCACGATCTTCGATCTCGCGGGACGCGTGAGCCCCGTGAGGACCGAGCGGCTGGTGGACACGGTCATCACCCGGAGCCCGGCCATGCTCGCGTCCCTTCATCGGACGCTCGAGGAGATCGGGTGCCGCGGCCGTCCCGGTACCGCGGTCATCCGCGATCTGCTGAACGTTCGGCCGATCGGGACGAAGGTGGTCGCCTCCGGGCTGGAGTCCCGCTTCGAGCGGATCATGTCCCGGGCTGGGGTTGTCGGCCTCGAGCGCCAGATCGATGTCGGGGGCCACTCCTGGATCGGCCGGGTCGACTTCTTCGACCGGGCGCTGGGGTTGGTCATCGAGATCGACAGCAAGGCGCACCATTCGAGCCTCGTCGACACTCGCCTCGACACGGCGCGGGACGATGCACTTCTGGCCGCCGGTTGGGGAGGCGTCGTCCGCTTCGACGAGTACGACCTCTGGCACCGTCCCCTCGATGTGATCGAGGCGGTGCGCCGGGCGCGGGCCGACCTCCGAGCTGGGCGACCCTGTTCTGGGAGTGGTTTTCGACCTTCCCAGGTTCCGAAACCACTCCCGGAACGGGCGGTAGCGTCCGGGGCGGAGCGGTGGCAGAGCGGACGAATGCAGCTGCCTTGAAAGCAGCCGGCTCTACGGGGCCCGGGGGTTCGAATCCCCCCCGCTCCGCCAGAACGCGAGTCAGACGGGGGGACCGTCCTGAGGGCCGAGGGCGGGCTCGAAGCTGGCGGCGTAGTGGTCGAACAGCGGCGTCCACGCATCCTCCGGCGGGACCAGACCGGTCAGGCGGTCGAGGCACACCTCCCAGCCGGCGGCGTTGCGGGCCGCGAACGAAGCCGGCAGCTCGTCGCTGAGCACGAGCCGGGTGCCGCCCGAGGGCAGGGGGCTGAGCTCGAAGCGGAGGGTCTCGTCGCCCCACGTGTAGGCCAGGAGCCGGGGCCGGTCGAGCTCGAGGACCACGCCCGAGAGCGTCATCCCGACGTCGTCGGGGAAGGGGAAGGTGAGCTCGGCGCCCACCCGCCATCCGTCGGTGACGATGCCGCACGGGAACCAGGCCTGGAGGCGGTCGGGCTCGGTGAGGGCGAGCCAGACGGTCTCGGGCGGGTCGACCAGTTCCCGCACGAGCGTGACGACGGGCTTGGTGCCCTCGGTCCGGAGGGTGGCACTGGTCATGGCTGGGTCCTTTCGTCGGGGAGCGGGGCCCGGGTCTCGTCGAGATGGCGGGCGAGGAGGTCGAGCCGGTCGTTCCAGAGGCGGCGGTACGGCTCGAGCCAGTCGTCGAGGTCCATCAACGGCTCGGGACGGATGCGGTAGAGCCGGCGCTGGGCCTCGGCCCGCGACTCCACCAGGCCGGCCTCGCGCAGGACGCGGAGGTGCTTCGAGACGGCCGGTTGGGTGAGCCCCATCGCTTCGACCAGGTCACCCACGGCCTGCTCGCCGCCCCGCAGGAGGTCGAGCAACCGTCGCCGGCTGGGTTCGGCCAGCACCTCCATGGCGCTGACCGCACCCGACGGGTCGACGACAGCTGTGGCCACCGCCTAAGCATGCGTCTACAGCTATATAGCTGTCAAGACATGGAATGGGGTGGATCCAGCGATCTGGCGAGGCGCCGGGGCGCGCACGCCCGCCACGCCTCTGCCAGGAGCTCGCCCATCTCGTCCTCGCCGACACCGGCGACCACCACCAGCAGACCGTTGGTGTGACTGCTCGGACGGAACTTCGTCGGCTCCGAGGCCAGCATTGCCATGCGCTCGTCGGCTCTCGCCACGACGAACAGCTCCTCTTCGCCGGGAGCAGCTGGGCGAAGCGCCGGCCGGCCACCCGGAACATCGGCATTCCCTTGCTGGAGGTCGTCTCCGTCACCTCGGGGAGGACCCGTGCCAACCGGCACGCCGCCTCCGGTGTCATCCGACCAAGTCTGGTCGGCGCTCGCCTCGGGCGTCGGACGAACGTGGCAACATCGGCTCCCTCATCAACGCCGTTACCCCGAGGCCGACCTTGACCGACGAGCTGACTCGCGAACCGACCGACCCGGTCCGCATCGCCGTGCCGTGACCGACCAGGCCGGATCCGCGACGGAAGAGACAGCCCTCCGCGAACTCGAGGCGGAGGTGGCCGGCTGCCTCGGGCGGCCGACGGTGTCCATGCGGGTCGCTCCGGCCGGCGGGGCCGGCCACGTCGCCTACGAGGTCCACGATCCCGCCGATCCCGGCGGCCCGATCGCGTTCTACCGGGCCGAGGGCGGTCTGGCCGGCCGCCGCTACGGCTTGCGGCGGGAGGCCGCCGTCCTGCCGGTGGCCGCCGGGTTGGGTTGGCCCGTCCCCCGCGTCCTGGGCACTCCGGGTGACCCGCCCGGCCTGCTCATGAACCTGGTGGCCGGAACCAGCCGGCCGGCGCCCGAGGAGATCGAGCCGCTGGCGGCGGAGTACCTGCGGCTGCTGGCCGACGTCCATGCTGCCGACGCGGCCTCGTTCCCGATCGAGCAGTACGAGACCATGGCCGAGGCGGTGGGCGACGATCTGCGCTGGTGGACCGACTACGCCGAGGAGCGAGGGGCGTTGGACGAGCCGCTCCTGCGGATCGCCGCCCGGGTCCTCGCCTTCACCCTGCCGACCACGGACGAGGCGCCGTCGCTGGTCCACGGCGACGCCGGCGCCGGCAACTTCATGATCGACGCCGGGACGATCAGCGCGGTCATCGACTGGGAGCTCGCTCATGTGGGCGACCCCCACGAGGACCTGGCCTGGCTGTGGATGCGCGGGGCCCACACCTCCTTCGGCGATCCGCAGCAGCGCCTGGCCGAGTACGAGGCCGCCGCCGGCCGGACCCTCGATGCCGACCGGCTGCGCTGGCATCTGGCCTTCGTGATGTGGAAGAGCTGCGTCGGCATGTATGCCGACCTGCACCGCCCGCCCACGTCGGCCGCCCTCGTCCAGTCGATCGTGATCCTCACCTACGACGCCCTCCTGGGCTCGCAGCTGATGCGGGTCCTGGGCGGCTCGCTCCAGCTCCTGGGCCAGGAGCCGGTGCGACGGGTGACCCCGGCCACCCAGCCGGCCGACCGCATGCTGGCGGCCACCGAGCTCAGCACCGAGTCGCGCCTGATCGTCACCTACCTTCGGGAGGCCTCGGCCCAGGGTGACTGGGAGCGGGCCCGGTTCGACGACGAGCTGCGCTCGCTCGACCTGCCACCCCGGAACCAGCTCCTGGCCGAGCTGGATGCGCTGCCCGACGAGCGCCTCCTCGACGTGACCACCGTGCTGGCCCGGGCCGCCGACCGGGCCGCCATGGCGCTGCCCAACGCCGTCCGTCGGATCGAACGGGCGCAGAAGATCGGACTGGGAACGACCGCCGAACCGACTGAGAGGAACCGATGAGCTACCTCGACGACTGGGGCCTGACGCCCGAGGACGACATGTTCCACACCCGCACCGACGACCGGTGGTGGACCGAGACCTGGTGGAACGCCTGGTTCGTGCCGGAGCGCAAGCTCATCGGCTACTTCTATCCCGTCTTCCGCCACAACATCGGGGTGCAGTTCGGCGGGGTGGTGGTCTACGACGACCGGGGCGACCTGGAGTGGGAGGTCCCCGTCTTCGACTACGACTGGCACCAGGAGATCCCGGCCGAGCTCGACCTGCGTGACGCCGAGCTGGCCAACGGCATGACCATCAAGTGCCTGGAGCCGGCCCGCCGCTACGAGCTCGGCTACAAGAGCCGCGACCTCGAGCTGCACCTGGAGGTGGAGGGCGTGATCAAGCCGCTCGTCACCAACGGCACGCCGCCCTTCAACAAGGGCCACATCGACCAGATCTGCCACTTCACCGGGGAGATGGTCATGGAGGGGGAGACCATCCCGGTCGACTCCTACGCCATGCGCGACCGCTCCTGGGGGCCGCGCCAGGACGGCCGCCAGCCGACGGTCGGGTACAACTACGCCACCGCCGACCCCGACAACGCCTTCCTCGCCGTGAGCCAGTGCAAGTCGAGGGACGTCTGGGACGTCACCACCGGCTTCCTGGTGCGGGAGGGGGTGTGGTCGCACGTCGACGGCGGGCGCCGCTACGTCGAGCGGGACGATGCCGGTCACCCCACCAAGATCCGGATCGAGGCCACCGATGAGCTGGGCCGCAGCTTCGAGGCCGAGGGCGAGGCCGTCAACCACAACGTCTTCAAGACCTATCCGTCGATGCTGTGCTGGAACAGCCTCATGGACTGGCGCTGCGACGGTTGGCAGGGCTGGGGGGAGGACCAGGACTGTTGGCTGCCCCGCCGCTGGCGGGAGTACCGGGAGAGCCTGAAGGGCTGAGCCCCGGCCGTGCGTCGAGCTCCGTCGTCAGCCGGCCGGGCCCGCCGGGCTCAAGCCGCCGATGGCCGGCGCTGCAGCCTGCGGGCCAGCTCGCGCGGTGGTGTCACCGCCCGCCGCAAGCGCTCTCCCCAGTGGGGGACCCTTCCCCGCGGCGCCGCCCACGACCCATCGTGGACCCCTCACCAGTCCGGCAACCGCCAGTGGACCGAGGGCCAGGGAGACGACCAGCCGGAGCGGACGACCCAGCTTGTCGTAGGCCTGGCGCACCTGTTGGCCGAGGAAGTGCGAGGTCGAGGGCGGAACGCGGCGCACCAGGAGGTCCATGGCCAGAACCTCACGGCTGCCGCCGAGCTGCACTGTCCGCACCAGTTCGACGAGTTCGGGCTGGGCGACGTCGACGCAATGCACTCGTCGCTGTTCCAGGTGACGATGGCCGAGCTCGGGCTCGACCCGTCCCACGGCGCGTACCTCGACGTCATCCCCGGGCCGGCCCTGGCCACCTGCAACCTCGTCACGATGTTCGGGCTTCACCGACGGCTGCGGGCGCGCTCGTGGGCCACTTAGGAGCCGAGCCGATAGGCGAGGCGCCCGATGAACACAGTGCCCTGTTTCGGCGCCGTGGCGCCGAAACGAAGACTCGATCCGCTCCAACGCCCGACCTATTCGCTCGAGTCCTTAGCCGTCTTCGAAATGACCTCCGCCGTTCCGATGGGCCGGTACAGCGCGGCGATGGTGAGGTTTGGCTTCGACGCCAGGGCTCGTCGTTTCTACGACGTGCACGTCGAAGCTGACACTCGCCAACAGATCGTGGCGCTGTTCGACCTGGCCGCTGCGCTCGCCCGAGAAGAACCTTCGCTCGCCGCCGAGATCGTCTTCGGAGGTCGTGCCCTGCTCAAAGGTCGAAGAGGGGTTCGCCTGTCATGTGCTGCGGAGCTGGCAGGAGGAACGAACCTCGCTCCGCCGTCAGCCGGCCGGGCCGCAGGCGTGTAGGACTGCCGCCCGTCGCGGGTCAGTCTTGGTCGCCCCCGACGAGAAGGCGGTAACCCACTCCCGGCTTCGACACGATCGAGGGTCGGGAGCGGCCGGCGCCCAGCTTGTTCCGAAGGTTCATGATGTGGATGCGCAGGGCTCCCGATGTTGCTTCCTTCGACCGGCCGCCGGCTATCTGGATCAATGCCCGATGGGTGATGACGCGCCCGGGCTGCAGCGCCAGGCACTTCAGGATGGCGAACTCCTTCGGCGAGAGGTCGATGAGCTCATCGCCCGCCCAGGTCATGTGAGCGGCGGCGTCGATGACCAGATCGCCGACCGTGATGACCCGGGTGTCCGCCATCACCGTCGCAACGGCTGCCCGATGACGAAGCCCGACCCGGATCCTGGCCAAGAGCTCGGCCATCAAGAAGGGCTTCGTCACGTAGTCGTCGGCACCCTCGTCGAGAGCGGCGACCTTCCGCTCATTGTCGCCATCGGCGCTCAGAACAAGAATCGGGCTGTGGAGCCATCGGCGAAGCCGGCGACAGACTTCGACGCCATCGATGTCAGGGAGGCCGAGATCCAGGATGATCAGATCAGGTTCCATGATCGATGCCTGGTCCAGCGCCGACCGACCATCGCCGGCAACCTCGGCGATGTAACCCCGGGCGCGGAGCGCAGAGGTGAGGATCTCCTGAAGCGAGAGGTCATCTTCGACGACAAGGATCGAATCAGCCAACCGGCAGCTCCATGCGGAACGACGCTCCACCCCGCTCACGGTTGGAGGCGGTTAACGTACCCCCGTGCGCGTCCACGACGGCCTTGCAGATGGCGAGGCCGATCCCGCTCGTGCCCGGACGTGACCCTGTTTGGAACGGTTCGAAGATCCGCTCCAGGTCGCTGAGACTCAATCCCGGTCCCTCGTCGAGCACCTCGAGCGAGACCCGCTGATCGTTGCCACCGATCGACAGCGTCACGACGCCACCCGGGGGTGAGTGCCTCACGGCGTTCTCGACCAGGTTGACGACCACCTGCTCGAGCAACGAGTGGTCGCCGCTCACGGGAGGCAATCCCGGGGGAGGGCCGAGAACGGAGAGCTCCGTGCCCCGTAAGAGGAATGTGGACCGGCTTGCGCACTCATCCACGAGGTCGAGAAGATCGACTGGACCCTGTTCCAGCTGCAGAGCATCTGCTTCGATGCGCGCCAGGCTGAGGAGGTTGCTCACGAGCCGCTCGAGCCGCTCGGCCTCCGCCCGCGCCATCGTGGCCAGTTCAGCTCGCGCCGTCGCATCATGCAGTCCGGGTTCCTCGAGCTCGGAAAGGACGGCTTGGATCGAGGCCAAGGGAGTCCGAAGGTCATGGGAGACCGCCCTCAGGAGCGCGGCATGGTGCAGCTCCACCCTGCTCATGGCTTCGACCCGGCTGGCCACCAGGGCGCCGATGAGCAGCACGACGAGCGCGAAGACGGCCAACGCGACGGCGTCTTCGGTGATGTTCACCCGGGGTGTGCCGATCGGCGGGAGTAGCAGCGAGAACGACAGGCTCGCGACCACGGCGACGGCGTACGCCGCGTGCCTCCCGCCGACGACCGCCGTGGCGACGACGGGCACGACGAGCAGCAGCGCCTGCGTCGGATGCCCGACGTCGTCCTGCAACGCGGCCGAAAGGATCGCGAGTGCTCCGGTCCCAGCCGCACCGATCAACGCGGCGCGTGTCGGCGTCATCCCCCATCGAAGGACGCGCGGGTGCCGGAATCCGCCCTTGGGCGTCCCCCGTTGCGCCCCCCGACGTCTAACTGTCCACTGCCCCTTGGCGGACGGAGCGGATCAACAGGCCAGCCCGGATGATGGCCGAGAGCGCGATCGCGGCCATGACCGCTCGGCCCAGCGGATCGTTGATGATCGCCGCCAGCACCAGGCTCACGAGGAAGACGACACTGACGATCGCAAGGCCGAGCCGGATGCGCTTCGGGTCGATCTCGGCGGGAGGTGTGGGCGACAAGGCACAGATTGTGACCCAGATGCTCTCCCAGCGCGTCACCGGGGTGACCGTTGCGCGGGGTCGAAGGTTGTAGGTGGATCGAGGGTTGAGGGCCGTAAGAATCTGTACAGAATCTTGAAGTGCGGCCTTTATCTGGTGGCTACGGCCACGTGACCATCACCGCTTACGTTCAGTCGGAGGTCAGAAAGACCTCTCTGACGACGGTGTCAGTCAAAGCCTCCTCGAAAGGACTCCACTCCATGCGTTGTCATTCCCATCGACAGCTACGTCAGGCGGACTCGTGCTGACCCGGCGAAGGCTCGTGACCGCGGCCGCGATCGGGGTTTCGGTGTTCGTCGCCCTCTCGGGTACGGCGTTTGCCGAAGACGCACCGACGGTCGACACCCTGAAGACCGCGACCGACACGCTCGGCAAGGACATGAACCTCCTCTGGGTGGTCATCGGTGCCGTCCTCGTCATCTTCATGCAGGCGGGCTTCGCCCTCGTCGAGACCGGCTTCTGTCGCGCGAAGCACGCTGCGCACGTCGTCTCCACCAACTTCGCGATCTTCGGTCTCGGCTTCGTTGGGTACTTCCTCGTGGGATACGCCTTCATGTTCGGCGGCTACTCGACCTCGCTGATCGGTTATGACCATGCCATCGGTGGTTCGCTGATCGGCTCCGGCCAGTGGGTCTTCCTCTGGAAGGGTGGATGGGCGCTCACGGACATTGGCAAGGCCGGCGGCGGCGCAGTCGCCGGATTCTTCCTCTACATGGTGGCCTTCATGGACACCACCGCCACCATCCCCACTGGGGCGATGGCGGAGCGCTGGAAGTGGAAGGCGTTCGTCGGCTGGGGGCTGTTCTGCGGGGCGATCTACTACCCCCTGTTCGGCGCATGGACCTGGGGCGGTGGCTGGCTCGCCCAGCTGGGCAACAGCGCCCACCTCGGGTTCGGCTACGTGGACTTCGCCGGTTCCGGCGTGGTGCACGCCATGGGTGGCGTCGCGGCGCTGGCCGGTTCGCTGGTGCTCGGCGCCCGGATCGGCAAGTACAACGCCGACGGTTCCGCGAACACGCTGCCTGGCCACCACATCCCGATGGCCATGTTGGGGTGCTTCATCCTGCTGTTCGGGTGGTTCGGCTTCAACGCCGCCTCCACCCTGGCCGCGACCGACATCCAGTTCGCCGTGATCGCGACGAACACCGCCTTGGCCGCCGCGTTCGGTGCCACCTCGGCCATGTTCTGGGTGATGTGGCGATGGGGCAAGCCCGACCCCGGAATGATGGTGAACGGGATGCTCGCCGGCCTGGTGGCGATCACGGCCCCCTGCGCCTTCGTCGACCCCTGGGCTGCGGCCCTGATCGGCACCATCTCCGGCGTCCTCGTCGTTGTCGCGGCGGTGTTCATCGACACCAAGTTGCACGTCGACGACCCGGTCGGCGCCATCGCCGTGCACGGTGTCAACGGCCTCTTCGGTGTGCTGTGCATCGGCCTGTTCGCCAACGGCCACTACGGCGCCGGTTGGAACCTCACCACCGAAGGTTCCGCCGCTACTGCGAACGGCGTCAGTGGGATCTTCTACGGCCTTGACCCTGGCCTCGGCCAGCTCGGGGCCCAGGCGGCCGGCTGCCTCGTGCTGTGTACCGTCATGTTCGGCATCGCCTTCGCCTTCTTCAAGATCCAGAACGCGATCATGAAGGGCGGCATCCGCCCGACGGCGGAGATCGAGATCGCCGGAATCGACATGCCGGAGATGGGCACACTCGCCTACCCCGAGTTCATGGAGATCGACGCCCTCGTCGAGCATGCCGGCGGTAGTCCGACCAATGAAAGCGTGCAGGTCTAGGACCCGCTTCGACGACAACACTCACCAACACCGACGATGACGGGCGGGCGCGGCACACCGCGCCCGCCCGTCACACGTCCTCACCTCACGCGAGCCCGACAACCCACATGACATGGACATAACCAGGGTTCTCACCGACATCCTCGTTGTTCTCGTCGCGGCCAAGATCGCCGCGGAGCTGGCAGAGCGGGTCGGCGTCCCGGCCGTCGTCGCGGAGATCGTCGCCGGGGTCATCGTCGGCCCGTCCGCCCTCGGACTGGTCGGCAACAACGACGACGTACTTCGCACCCTCGGCGAGATCGGCGTCATCCTCCTGCTGCTCGAGGTCGGCATGGAGATGGACCTGGCCGAGCTCGGCAAGGTGGGGCGAGCGTCGATGCTCGTCGCCACCGTCGGCGTCATCTGCCCTCTCGTGCTCGGCCTCGGTGCCATGCAGCTCATCGGCGACGATTTCAAGACGTCGCTGTTCGTCGGAGCGGCGCTCACCGCCACCAGCGTGGGCATCACCGCCCGCGTCTTCGGCGATCTCCGGGCCCTTGCCACGACCGAGGCCCGCATCGTGCTCGGCGCCGCGGTTGCCGACGACGTGATGGGCCTCGTCGTGCTCACCGTCGTCGTTCGACTCGTGACCGAAGGGTCGGTGTCGCTGCTCTCGGTCCTCGGGATCGTCGCTGTCGCCGTCGGCTTCCTCGTCGTGAGCGGGGCCATCGGCCTGCGGATCAGCGGCCCGCTCTTCAGCGCCGTCAACCGTTTCTCGAGGTCCACCGGGACTCTCGTCGCGGTCGCGCTGGCCTTCACCTTGGCCTACGCCCGGCTCGCCGACACCGCCAAGCTCGCCCCGATCGTGGGCGCCTTCGTCGCCGGCATCGCCCTTACGCAGAGCGATCAATCCGACCGGATCCGGCGGGAACTAGCGCCGGTCGGGCACCTCTTCATCCCGGTGTTCTTCCTGCAGATCGGCATCGACGCCGACATCACCTCCTTCGGGAATGTGACCGTGCTGCGGGACGCGCTGATCCTTCTCACCGTCGCCGTCGTCGGAAAGCTCGTCTCGCCGATCGGCGCCATCGGCAGCCCTGGCGATCGCCTGCTCATCGGTCTCGGCATGCTTCCCCGGGGCGAGGTCGGGCTCATCTTCGCCACCATCGGTCTCTCGAGCGGCGTGCTCGACGAGCATCTCTATGCCGCGCTGCTTCTCGTCGTCCTGGCGACGACCCTTGCCACGCCTCAACTCCTGAAGCTGCGTTATGTCCGGATCAACGCAGCGTTGAGGGCGACGGCTCTCGCGCCCGAAACGATGCCGCCGGGAGGGTGGTTGCGGACGGGGTCGGGAGATGTCGAGCTGGCCGCCCGACCCCCGGAGACAGAGGGGCTCGACGTCGCTCTGGCCGCCGCCGTCATCGTGGCTCGGGCGGAGCCGGGTCCCGACTTGGTCAACTGGCTTCGAGGCCTACCTCCGACCGTTCTGCGCTGGCGTCGCGGGGTGTTGCCCCAGCTGCTCGACCTCATCGAGCGGGGAAACGCCCGCTCCTGGCGCTTTCTGGACACGACCGGCGTTCTCGCCGCGAGCCTGCCCGAGCTGGCGCAGGCGTTCGACAACCGCCGCTTGCGCGGCGACGCGATCGATCAGCTGCAGGCGTACCGGCTGGTGGGCCTCGAGATGCTCCGGCGCCTGGACGCGGGCGATCCGGTGGCCGTCGAGGCCCAACGCCTCCTCCATCCGGATCGACTCCTGCTTGCCACCTTGCTCGCCGAGGTCAGCGAAGGCGAAGCGCATCCAGCTGCATCGGTCCGCGCCACGCTCCAGAGGCTGGGACTCGGAACGGAAGCCGAAACCGAGGTGTTCGATCTCGTGAACGACCGGGCGATGCTCTGGGCCGCGTCGTTACGCGCGGGCGGGTTCGCCGAGGAGGCCGTCGTGCAGATCGCGTCGCACCTCGATACGCCCGAGCGGGCTCGAGCGCTCTTCGTGCTCTCGTCGCTTCTCGGCAGTGATCGGCCGTCCTGGGAGCACGCACGTCTGCGCGAGCTCCACAGACTGGTGCAGGAGACGCTGGCCCACGACGAGCTCACAGGCGTCGAAGCCAGGAACCTTCTCGGCCAACGCCGGATGCAGGCGATCGCCATGGTTCCCGACAACGAGTCGGTGCGCGAACGGGTCGCCCGGGCCCCGCGGCCGTATGTGATCCGGGAGGAACCCGGGGCGATCGCCCGTCACGCGCAACTGCTCACTCCGGCGCCCCATCAGAAGGAGGCCCGGGTCCGGGTCGCCCCCGGCCATTCAGCTGATACCTGGTGGGTCGATGTGGGAGCCAGAGACCGCCATGGCCTCCTGGCACGAGTCACCGGAGTCTTGGCAAGCCACGACCTCGATGTGATCGAGGCCGTCATCGCGACATGGCCCGATCGGGTCGCTCTGGAGGCCTTCCTCGTGCGGTCCGAACGACGACCTGACGCCGGCCGACTGGAGATTGATCTGCGGGCCGCGTTCGAGGTGCCGCTGGCGGGCGAGGCGCTCATCGACGCGGATGTTCACTTCGACGATGCCGCCTCTCCTTGGCACACCGTTTGTGAGGTCACCGCCGCCGACAAACCTGGGCTTCTCCACACCATCGCGACAGCCTTCGCCGCCGCCGGCGTGGACGTCGTCGCCGCCAGCATCGTCGCCACGGACGGGATCGCAGACGATCGCTTCGAGGTGCTCGACTCGGATGGCCACAAGCTCGACGCCTCCAGGCAGGCGGACGTTCGGAAATTCCTGCAGGGCGGCGTGATGAGCAAGCGAGGCTGGTTCGGGAAGACCTCGTACCTGTCCTCGACAGCCTGACCGAGGGCTCAGATCGCGGCGTCGCCCGTCTCGCCGGTCCGCACCCGCACCAACGTCGTCAGCGGAACCATCCAGATCTTGCCGTCGCCGATCTTCCCCGTTCGGGCGGTGTCGGCCAGCAGCTGCACGACCCGCTCGGCGTCGTCGTCGTCGACGATCACGTCGAGGCGGACCTTGGGGACGAAGTCGATCGTGTACTCGGAACCCCGAAAGGTCTCCTTCTTGCCACCCTGACGGCCGTAGCCCTGGACCTCGGTGACGGTGAGGCCGAGAATCCCCGCTTCCTTGAGCGCGTCCTTCACCTCGTCGAGCTTGTGCGGCTTGATGATCGCGGTCACGAGACTGGGCATGGGCCTCCTCATGCGTTGGACGGACGTCCCGTCCGCGGTCTCCATTCCAGCAGGTGAAGACTGAGCGCGTGATCCGCCAACAGAAGAGCTTCTGCCGCATCTGCCTGGCGGCCTGCGGGATCGTGGTCGACGTCGACGACGAGACCGACGAGATCCTCACGGTGCGAGGTGACGCCACCCATCCCCTGTCCGAGGGCTACCTGTGCCCCAAGGGACGGGCGCTCGGCACGATCCATGCCCGGGATCGCCTCGACGGCGCCTACCTGGGCCGAGGCACCGACCGCGTCCCTGCCACCGTGGAGGACGCGGTGGCCGACCTGGCCCGGCGCCTCCGCCACATCGTCGACGAGCACGGGCCTGGAGCGATCGCCTCGTTCAGCGGGAGCGGAACGTTCAGCGACCCCATGGGGGGTTGGGCCCTCGGGACGTTGAAGCGGGGCTTGGGCATCTCCCAGAGCTACAGCACCAACACGGTCGACGCGGTGGCCAAGGTGTTCGTCGGCAACCTGGTGGCGGGCACGTCGGCGCTGTTCCCCCAGCCCGATCCGGCTACCCGGTTGATGCTCTACGTGGGTTCCAACCCGGTGGTGTCGCACGGACAGTCGATCCCCATCCCAAACCCGATCAGGCGCATCCGGGCCGTCCAGGAGCACGGCCAGGTCTGGGTGATCGACCCTCGGCGAACGGAGACAGCCGCGCTGGCCGACGGCCACGTCGCCGTCCGGCCCGGCACCGACCACGCGGTGCTCGCCTACCTCGTCCGGGCGGTGCTGGCCGGTGGCGTCGACCGGCAAGCCCTCGCCGAACGGGCGGAAGGCAGCGAGGAGCTCGAAGCCATCGTGGCCCGGTTCGATCGCGACTCGGTCGCCGCTCTCACCGGGGCCGATCCCGAACGGCTCGAGGCGCTCGCCGCGGCCGTGCTGGATGCCGGCCGTCTGGCCGTGGTCACCGGCACGGGGCTGACCATGTCCCGCGGCGGCAACGTCGGCGAGTGGATGGCTTGGGCCCTCTCCGTCGTCACCGACTCCTTCGACCAGGGGGGCGGGATGTGGTTCAACCCCGGCTACCAGTTCCGTCTCGACCTCCGGGACCGGCCGATCCGCCCCGGCCGGTACGACCGGAGCGGGCCCCCTTCCCGACCGGACCTGTTGAGCTTCAACGGTGAGTGGCCGGCCGCCCTGATCGCCGAGGAGATCCGCTCCGGCCGCCTGAAGGCGCTGCTCGTGACGGGTGCCAACCCGGCACTGGCCCTTCCGACCGGTGCAGACGTGGCCGGCGCCCTCGGCTCGCTCGACATCCTCGCCGCCTTCGACATCACCGCCACCGCCACCACCGACCTGGCCACCCATGCCTTCGGCTGTGCCGACCAGCTCGAGCGCCCCGATCTGGGGTCGCTCGAGCTCTTCGGCGGAGCCGTCTACACGCAGTACACGGACGCCGTTGTGCCGCCCCGCCCGGATCGCCCCGAGATGTGGCGGGTCATCGCCAAGGTCGCCCGCCAGCTCGGCGTCGAGGTGCTCGACGCCGCCGACGACCTCGACGCCGTCGCCACCGACGAGGTGATGGTCCGGACCCGGCGGGGGTTCGACCTCGACGCGTTGCGGCAGGCCGACGGCCCCGTGATCGCGGAGACCGAGGTGTTCGGATGGGTGCAGGCGCGACTGCCGTACGGCCGGTGGCGGCTCGCGCCGGCCGAGCTCGTCGCCCAACTCGAGGCGCTCCCAACGGTGCCGGCCTACGTGGTCGCTCCTCGGCGACAGCTCCGGAGGATGAACGGTCTCCGCTACGGCGAGGAGCGCCCGACGGCGATGCTGCACCCCTCCTCCGCCGAGCACTTCGGTGTGGTCGACGGTGAGGTGGTCGAGGTCGCCTCGGCCAGCGGGGTCCTCCGACTGGCGGCGCAGGTGACCGAGGCGGTGGCGCCCGGCGTGGTCTCCGTCCCGCACGGGTGGCGGGAGGCCAACGTCAACGTCCTCACCAGCAGCACCGACCTCGACCCCTACACCGGCATGCCCGTCCTGTCCGGTACCGAGGTCGTCGTCCGGCCGGTGCGGGCCTGATCTCGGTCTTGACGCTTGCCCGCGTCGTGGCCTATAACCCCTCTCTAACCCCTTAGAGGGAAGGGCGGGTCGAGATGCCGAAGATCAACGTGTACCTGCCGGATGATCTGGCCGTGGCCGTGAAGGAGGCCAACGTGCCGGTCTCGGCCATCTGCCAGGCAGCGCTGGAGCGGGTGGTGCGGGAGGTCACCGCCCTCCGGGAAGGCGGGCCCGAGGGTCGCTCGGCCGGCGACCAGGACTGGGCGGCCGGAACCGGCGTGGCCTTCGCCCGCTACACCAACCGGGCCCGCCAGGCCGTCGCGCTCGGGCGGCAGGCCGCCACGACCCTCGGTCACAGCTACGTCGGGACCGAGCACCTCCTCCTCGGGGTGCTCGACGAGGGCGGCAACCTGGCCGTCCGGGTCCTGGAGGCGCTGGACGTGGCGCCGGAGGACGTGCGGGCCGAGCTCGGGGCCTACGTCCGGGCCGGCGAGGGGTCGGAGCCGGCGACCTCGCTCACCCCCCATCTCCGGCGAGCCCTGGAGCTGGCGACAGGCGAGAGCGTGAGGTTGGGCCACAACTACGTCGGGTGCGAGCACCTCCTCCTCGGGCTGGTGGCCGAGCCGGACGGGCTGGCCGGCTCGGTGCTCCGCCAGCTGGGGCTGGAGCTGCGGGTGACCCGGCGGGCCGTGGTCACCGCTCTCTCCGGCTACATGCAGGCCCGGGCCAACGAGCCGGTCATCGCCACCCACCGCTTCGACGAGATCCTTCGCCGGCTCGATGCCATCGAGACCAGGCTGGCCACCGGCCCGGCGGCATGACCGGCCGCAAGCCGCCCGGGATCCGCTGGGAGTCGTGGGTCGACCGCCAGATCCGGGAAGGCATCGAACGGGGCGACTTCGACGACCTGCCTGGCGCCGGCCAGCCGATCCCCGACCTGGACGAGCCGCACGACGAGCTGTGGTGGGTGCGCAAGAAGCTCCGGGCCGAGCAGGTCGACTACCTCCCGCCCACCCTCGCCCTGCGCAAGGAGCTCGACGACACCCGGGACCGCATCGCCGGCGCCGCCACCGAGTCGGAGGTCGTCGAGCTGGTCAGGGCCATCAACCAGAAGATCGTCTATGTCAACTCCCACGCCACCAGCGGTCCGCCATCGACCTTGCTTCCCCTCGATCTCGAACAGGTTCTCGACGGCTGGCGCACGGCGGGGGAACGAGCACCCGGGCCCGACCGAGGGTCGCCACGAGACCTGTGACCTCGGATCCCTTCTCGATTCACGCCGTGCGGGGGGCGTACGACACCGTGGCCCGTGACTACACGGCCAGGTTCGGTGACGACCTCGCGGTGCTGCCCGTCGACCGGGCATTCCTCGACGATGCTCTCGCCGTCGCCGGCACCGAGGGCTGGACCGTCGACCTGGGCTGCGGTCCGGCTCCGTCGGCCGGCTACCTGGCCGGCCGCGTCCCCCACCTGCTCGGTGTCGACCTCTCGCCTGCGATGCTGGCCGAGGCCGGTGCGAGGATCCCGTCGCTAGCCCGCCTGCAGGCCGATCTGCGTGCCCTCCCGGTGGCGGATGGCGCTTGCGCCTTGGTGGTCGCGTCCTACTCGCTCCAGCACGTCCCCCGATCCGATCTCGGCGGGGCGCTGCGCGAGCTCCGCCGGGTCATCCGACCGGAGGGCTGGTTGCTCGTCGCCACCCATCTCGGGGAGGGCGACGTGCACATCGACGAGTTCCTCGGACATCCGATCGCCACCCTCGGCGGTGCCTTCTATCGACGTGACGAACTGCTCGACCTGCTCGGGGCAGCGGGCTTCCGGGTGCGGGAGGAGCGCCAGCGAGAACCGCTCCCGCACGAGGTCGCGAGCCGGCGCATCTACCTCCTGGCACAGCGGACCAACTGACCGTCGGGGTCCATCGAGCCCAAGGGGTCAGCGGGGCTCCGTTACGCTCCCCGGTCCAGGGAGAGGTGCGAGAGTGGCCGAATCGGCCTCACTGCTAATGAGGTGACTCTTTACCGGGTCCGAGGGTTCAAATCCCTCCCTCTCCGCTCATCGGGGCTGTTGGCCCCGTGACGCGACGAAGCCGCCGGTGCGTGGCCGGCGGCTCCGTCATGGGCCGTTCCCCGGGGGGGAGGAACGGGGGGTTGAACGGGTCAGGAAGCGGGGGCGGTGGTGGTGGTCGTCCCCTGGCCCCGACGGCCGAGGCGGCCGCGGAGGCCGGCGGCCGGATGGGCCTGGTCGACCAGCGCCTTGGCCTGGTCCTCGAGCTTGCTCGCCAGGTTGTCGGCCTGGGCCTGGGTGAGACGGCCGTTGCTGACGGCGGCGTCGAGGGCCTTCTTTCCGCTGTTGACGATGGTGGTGATCAGGCCGTCGGTGGTCTTGCCCTGGTCGCCGGCGATCTGGGCGAGGCTCTTCCCGCCCTGGAGCTCGGTCCGCAGCTGCGCCGGGGTGAGGCCGAGATAGCCGGCGACCTCCGACGAGGCCTTGCCGAGGGCGGCCGCCAGGGGAGCTCGGCCGCCGGCGAGACCGGGGCCCTTGGGTAGGGCGCTCTGCAGGCGGCTGAGCACCTTGTCGGCCTGGGCCTGGGTGATGGTGCCGTCGGCGACGAGGCCGTCGAGCGCCGTCTTGAGCGGTCCGGCCTTGGCCGTCGGCGCCACGGTGACGGTGGTGGACGAGGCGGCCCCGGCGAGGGTGGGCGCCAGCGCCATGGCCCCCGCTCCGCCGACGAGACCGGCAGCCAGGATGAGCGGCGCCATCTTCTTCATCGTGCGTGATGTTCGACGCATTGGCTGTCCATCCCCTGGGCTGGACCTGTGATCCACCTGAGAATTTCGGGCTCCAAGGCTTCTCACAGCAGACCCACAGCGATCAGAGGCACGATGGCGGGATGACAGCCCGAGTGCTGGTGGTGGACGACGAGGACAACATCACCGACCTGGTCTCGACCGCGCTCCGCTACGAGGGGTTCGAGGTCGACGTCCACGGAAACGGGCGCTCGGCATTGGAGGCGGTGGGCACCTTCCGGCCCCAGCTCATCATCCTCGACGTGATGCTCCCCGACCTCGACGGCTTCGAGATGGCTCGTCGGCTCCAGGCCGGGGGCCGGCGGGTGCCGATCCTGTTCCTGACCGCCCGGGACGCCACCGAGGACAAGGTGCGTGGCCTCACCCTCGGCGGAGACGACTACGTCACCAAGCCCTTCAGCCTCGAGGAGCTGGTGGCCCGGGTGCGGGCCGTGCTGCGTCGGGCCGACGGCGACGGCGGGCCGTCGGCCGTGCTCCACTTCGCCGACCTGGAGATGGACGACGACACCCACGAGGTGTTCCGGGACGGCAAGCCCGTCGACCTCACCGCCACCGAGTACAAGCTCCTACGGTTCCTGCTCTCCAACCCCCGCCGGGTGCTGTCGAAGGCCCAGATCCTCGACCACGTGTGGGAGTACGACTTCGGCGGCGACGGCAACGTGGTCGAGACCTACATCTCCTATCTCCGCAAGAAGCTCGACGGCCTGGGCCCGCCGCTGATCCACACGGTCCGGGGCGTGGGCTACAGCCTCCGCCTGCCGCGCGACTGAGGCTTCATGACGTCGTTGCGCGCCCGGCTGACGGTGGGCCTGGTGGTCCTGGCCGCCATCGGCCTGGCGGTGGCCGCCGCCATCACCTTCTCGGTCCTGCGGTCGTTCCTCTACGACCGTGTCGACCAGCAGCTCGTCGACGACCAGAGTGCGGTCCTGGTGAGCATGGGCCAGAACGACTTCCCCCGCGGGCGTGACAACACCCGCCTCCCGGCCGGCATCTACGGCGAGCTGCGGGACTCGACCGGCGCCACGGTTGCCTCCGTCGGCCTCACCGGCCCGACGGTGCAGAGCGACCCCCCGATCAGCAAGGCGTTCACACAGGGTTCGTGGCGGGTCCGGGTCGATCCCGCCGTCGACCGATTCGGGCAGAAGTTCACCCTGGCGGTGGCGATCCCGCTGACCGACGCCCACGCCACGTTGAGCAAGCTGATCTGGGTCGAGCTGTTCGTGGCCCTGGCCGTGCTGGCCGTCCTCGGCCTGCTGGCCTGGTGGGTGGTCAAGATCGGCCTGCGCCCGCTCGACGCCATGGGGGACACGGCCGGCGCCATCGCCGCCGGCGATCTGTCCCGACGGGTCGAGCCGGCCGACGACCGCACCGAGGTGGGACGGCTGGGCACCTCGCTCAACGCCATGCTCCAGCAGATCGAAGGCGCGTTCGCGGAGCGGACGGAGTCCGAGAACCGGCTCCGCCGCTTCGTGGCCGACGCCGCCCACGAGCTGCGGACCCCGCTCACGTCGATCCGTGGGTACTCCGAGCTGTTCCGCCGGGGCGCCGCCGACCGGCCCGACGATCTGGCCAAGTCGATGCAGCGGATCGAGGCCGAGGCCGAGCGGATGGGCGTCCTCGTCGACGACCTCCTCCTCCTGGCCCGGCTCGATCAGGGCCGTCCCCTCGAGATCAGCTCGATCGATCTGGTCCGCATCACCACCGACGTCGTCGCCGACGCCCGGGTCGCCAACCCGGAGCGGACGATCTCGCTGGCCGCAGCCGCCGGGCCGGTGGTCGTCGACGGCGACGAGGGCCGGCTGCGCCAGGCCGTGCAGAACCTGGTGGTGAACGCCACCACGCACACCCCTGCGACCGCGGAGGTCCGGGTGGCGGTGGCGACGGAGGGTGAACAGGCGGTCATCGAGGTCGCCGACGACGGCCCCGGTATCTCGGCCGAAGAGCTGCCGCACCTCTTCGAGCGCTTCTACCGGATCGACCACTCCCGGGCCCGGTCCCAGGGCGGCGGCACCGGTCTCGGGTTGTCGATCGTGGCGGCGGTGGCCGAGGCCCATGGGGGCACGGCCGACGTCGAGTCGGAGCTCGGCGCGGGTGCCGCCTTCCACCTCCGCTTCCCGTTGCGCCGGGTGCCCGATCGGCCGGTGGAGTCCGCCCCGGCCTCCGACGGAGACGCGCCGCCCGAGGTCCCCGTGGTCGAGGGCACCGCGATCGGCGGCGGTGTCACGGATCCGGCGGTCAGCGACCCCGCCGTCTGAGCCGCATCCGCGGCGTCTCCGATCGTCCTGTTGCCGGGGCGTCATCGGCGCGTCGCCTCCCGGTCTTCCCGTCGTCACACCCCGGGCGTAGGTTCGACGCCATGGAGAAGACCGACTACGCCCCCGGCACGCCCACCTGGATCGATCTGGGCGTTCCCGACATCCCCAAGGCCGCCGCCTTCTACGGCTCCCTCTTCGGCTGGACGGCCGAGGAGGCCGGCCCGGCCGAGGAGACGGGCGGCTACTGCAACTTCACCTACAAGGGTCATCGGGTGGCCGGGCTCGGTCCGGCCATGAACCCCGGCCCTCCCTTCTGGACCAGCTACTTCGCCGTGACCGATGCCGATGCCGCCGTCGCCAAGGCCAAGGAGCTCGGCGGGCAGGTCTTCGCCGAGCCGATGGACGTGATGGACCAGGGCCGCATGGCGGTCCTGGCCGACCCGACCGGGGCCGCCTTCTCCGTGTGGCAGGCCGGGATCCACAAGGGCGCCGAGCTGGTCAACGAGGACAACACCTGGTGCTGGAACGAGCTGAGCACCCGTGACCTCGACACGGCCAAGGCGTT
>DASXLH010000122.1:0-12635 GCA_036496335.1 Acidimicrobiales bacterium | reverse complement strand
CGCGACTGGTCGGACCGTGCCGTCGCCGAGCTCTGCGGCCTCGATCACAAGACGGTGGGACGGCTCCGGGCCTCCACCCCCGACGGCCAGGACGACCGGCGACCGGCCGCCCGGCTGGGTCGCGACGGTCGCCTCCGTCCGGTCGATCCGGTGGCGCTGCGGCTCCGGATCGCCGAGGTGCTGGGCGAGGAGCCCACCGCGTCACTTCGCTGGGTGGCGAGCCACGTCGGAGCGTCGCCAGAGACGGTGCGGGATGTGCGGGAGCGGATCCGTCGGGGCGACGATCCCGTCCCGCCCGGGCTACGGGAACGGCGAGGCTCGGTGCCCCAGGGCGTGGTCAGCATGAGCTCGAGCACGAAGGAAGCCCGCGACGTCGAGTCGATCACCCTGGGTGAGGCCCACCGCCGCCAGCTCGTCCCCGACTTCACGGCCTGGTTCGCGGCCCGCTCGGTCGACGGCGAGTGGAGGGCACACGCCGGTGCCGTGCCCCTGAGCCGGGTGTACGAGGTCGCCGACCAGGCCCGGGAGCGGGCCCGGGCGTGGCAGGCCTTCGCCCAGATGCTCGAGCGGCGGGCGATGCGCGAGGTCCCGGCCCGCTGAACCACGTTGCCCCGCCGCTAGCGTGCGCCGGGTGCAGGACTGGGCCGCCGCCGGAGCGAGATCGTGGAGATGAGCGACCCCGGGACCGATGTCGTCGGGCCGGCTGACGGTACGGCGACGAGCTCGCGGCGGGAGATGAGCGAGGGCGGCTTCACGGGGGAGCTTCCGGGCCCCGTGCAGGCCGCAGCTCCGGCGCGCCGGCCCGGCTCGGTCCGCCGGACCAGCAACCTCGACGTCACCCGCCGGACCGGATCGTCGGGGTCCTTCAGCCCCGTCGCCTCGATCGTCGGTTCAGCCCGGGATCTGCTCACCGTGGGTGGCCCGGCGAGGGCCGTCGTCCTGGGCACCGCCCGCTTGGGCGTGACCATCGACGAGTCCGGGGCGATCAGCGGGGTCGAGCAGGACCCGGGCGATCCGTCGTGCGCTCCGCTGGTCGGGGTCCGCTCCGGCTTCGGGTTCCGATCGAGCACGAAGGACCTGCTCACCGCCCTCGACGGCTCGCTGCTGGGCCTCTTGGTCGACGACCTCTCCGGCGCCCCGGCGCCCTCCGGCTACGCATCGATCCGTGAGCGCAAGCTGGGAGGGGAGACCGTCGAGCTGCCCCCGCCCACGCCGGTGGCGCTCCCGACGGGCGGGTTCGACCCGAGCGTGCTCCCGCCCGGGTTCGATCTCGCCTCGCTCCCGGCCGGCGTCGACCTGGCTGCGCTGGCGGCGATGGCTGGACGGGCCTCCACCCAGACCGACGTCTGCGCGGGATGGCGGGCCCAGGGCATCCCGACCCGACGTCGTCAGGAGGGACGCGAGCTGCCCTTCGACGACGAGCCGCCGCTCGCTCCCTCCCTGGTGAGCGACGACGACGAGGCCTGGCACGACATGGCGGAGCTGGCGCCCGGGCAGACGCGCCGGATCCGACGGCTCGACCTCACGCCCGACGGCGACGTCCTCCTGGCCGACGTGATGTTCCGGGACAGCATCGTCGATCCGGACGGGACGCCACGGGTGGTGCACGAGTACGCGGTGTCGGCCACCATCGACCGATCGACCCTGGCCATCCGGACCATCCACGCCGACCCCCGGGCCCTGCCGTTCGTCACCGACTGCCCGCTGGCGGCCGACAGCGCCGCCTTCCTCGTCGGGGAGACGGTGCACGACCTGCGCCGACGGGTGAAGCAGATCAGCCGCGGCCCGGCGTCGTGCACCCACCTCAACGATCTCTACCGCTCGATGGCCGACATCGCCGTCCTGGCCGACGCCCTCGACTCCGTCCGGAGCTGAACCACCCCGAGCGCAACCGGCGGACGCCGATCTGGCGAGCTCGAGCCAGGACCGTGATACCGCGTCCAACGCGCTCATGGTTGACGATCGCCGGTGCATGGGCAACGATCCCGTTCGGCAAGGCTCTGCCCGGGGGGGAAACCGATGGACCTCTTTCATCTCGAATGCTTCGTCGCGCTGTCGGATGAGCTGCACTTCGGGCGCGCCTCGGCCCGGGTGCACGTCGGCACGTCGGCGCTCAGCAAGCGGGTCAGCGACCTCGAGCGTGAGCTCCAGGTCCGGCTGTTCGAGCGGACGAGCCGGCGGGTCCGGCTCACGCCGGCCGGTGCCGAGCTGGCCGAGCAGGCTCGACGGGCCCTGACCGAGGTGCGCCTCCTCCAGGCCATGGCCGAGCAGGCGGCGGCCGGAGCCGTGGGCGCCGTGCGGATCGCCTACTCGCCGGGCACCGGCGAGACCATGACGCTGTTGAGCCGCGGGCTCCGCGAGCACAGCCCCGACGTGCTGGTGGTGCCCGAGCAGATGGTCAGCCTCCGCGTGCACGCCGCCGTACGTGACGGTTCCGCTTCGCTGGGTGTGAGCCGCCTGCATCCCGGACCTGACCTGGTGGCCATGGAGCTGTCGGCTTCGCCGGTCACGACCGTGGTGATGCCGATGAACCACGCCCTGGCGACCAAGGAGGAGGTCACCACCGAGGATCTCTCCCGCGAGACGCTCATCGGGCCGCCCCCGTCCCTCGCCACCGAGGGAGCCAGCCCGATGGCCGACTGGCGTCCGCTGCCCACCGGGCGGATCTTCCATCCGGACGTCTCCACCGAAGGTGAGATCTTCGACCTGGTCGCGTCCGGTTTCGGCCTCTTCGTGACCACCGAGGCCGCCGTCCGGCGCAACCAACGCCGCGACTTCGTGACCCGCCAGCTGGCCGGGCCCATCCGCGTCGCCCACGAATACCTCATGTGGCGGATCGACGACGACTCGCCGGTCGTCCTCCGAGCCGCCGCCGTGGCGACGGAGCTCCTCCCCGCCTTCGACCGCCTCGCCAACGCCTAGCCACGTTCAGCGCTGCGCAGGCGCCAGCCGGAGCAGCTGCACGGGCGGGCACGGCTGCGTGCGCGCCCAGCTGCGCAGGCGAAGCCGGAGCTGCGCATAGACACGTCCAACCGGGGGGTCGGTACTGTCCCGGCCGGACGAAGGGGGAGTGGCTGTGGCAAGCGTGCTCGATGGGCTGGTCGTGCTCGAGGTGGCCAACGGCTTCGTGGGCTCGCTCACGGCGATGACGTTGGCCGATCACGGCGCCGACGTCATCAAGATCGAGCGCCCCGGCACCGTGCGCCCACAGGTTCCCGGCGACCTGGTCTGGGACCGCAACAAGCGCAGCGTCGTGCTCGACCTGGCCACCGCCGACGGCGTGGCCGACTTCCGCCGCCTGGCCGCCACCGCCGACATCGTCATCGAGACGTTCGCGCCGGGCGTGGCCGAACGGCTGGGCATCGACTTCGAGTCCTTGCGGGGGGCGAACCCGGCGCTCGTGTACTGCGCCGTGACCGGCTACCCGAGCGGGGGGCCGTGGTCGGACCGGCCCGGCTGGGATGCGCTGGTCCAGGCGCGAACGGGCATCCAGGGCGAGCAGGTCGCGCTGCGGCGGGAGGGCCCGGCCTTCCACCACGCGCCGCTGCCCAGCTACGGGGCCTACTTCCTGGCGTCGTGCGCGATCAACGCCGCGCTGCACGCCCGGGAGCGCACCGGCCGGGGGCAGCGGGTGTCCACGTCCCTCATGCAGGGCGCCATCCTGTGGACCTCGATGGTGTGGACCCGGGCCGAGCGGCCCACGCCCGATCTGACCACGACCTTCCGGTACAAGGACCTTGGCCCGACGCCGACCTTCGGCACCGGCGACGGGACCTGGTTCCACCCGATGCCCCAGGCGATCCCGTTGGGCGCCCAGCACGTCGGTGACGACAGCCCGGCCCTCAACCCGATGCTCAGCCAGGGCGACCATCAGCAGCGGGTCGACTACTTCGACGCCGCCCAGCGGATGTTCGACCAGCGGGGCCGCGACGAGTGGCTGGAGCTGTTCTGGGCGGCCGAGGTGCCGGCCCAGCCGTCGCTGCCGCCCGGCGAGGCGCTCACCCACCACCAGGTGCTGCACAACCGCGCTGCCACCACCGTCGAGGTCCCGGGCTACGGCACCGTCCACCAGCTCGGCCACGCCTACCACCTCGAGACCAGCGAGGAGCGGCCCCCGGTCCCGCCCCGCCCGGTCGGGGCGGACACGGAATCGGTCCTGGCTGCCGTCGACGGCGCGGTGCCGGCTCGGCCGGCGGCCGCCCCCGAGCCCCTCCCCAACGCCCTGGCGGGGGTGCGGGTGCTGGACTACGGCGTCGCCCTCGCCGGCCCCTTCGGGCCGATGATCATGGCCGACCTCGGCGCCGACGTGATCAAGATCGACACCATCTCGCCGGCGGTCGGGACGAGCGGGGGCTTCCTCTTCGCCGCCTGCCAGCGGGGCAAGCGCAGCATCGCCGTCGACCTGAAGTCACCCGAGGGCCAGGAGATCTCCCGCCGGCTCATCGCCTCGGCCGACGTCCTCCACTACAACATGCGCGTCGGCGTGGCCGAGCGCCTCGGCTTCGGCTACGAGGCAGCTCGGGCCGTGAACCCCGGCATCGTGCACTGCCACGTCACCGGCTACGGCAACACCGGACCGCTGGCGACGTGGCCCGGCGTCGACCAGATGGGCCAGGCCCTCGCCGGGATCGAATGGGAGCAGGGAGCCACCGACGCCGGCGGCCGCCCCCAGTGGTCACGGTTCGGCATGTGCGACGCGGCCACCGGCCTGCTGTCGGTCGTCGGCGTGCTCCAGGCCCTCGCCCACAAGGAGCGGACGGGGGAGGGGCAGCAGGTCGAGACCAACATCCTCAACGCCGGCATGGTCTTCGCCTCCGACTCGATCACCGCCGACGCCGGGCCCGGGGACCAGCCCCTTCCGCTCCGTCCCCACCTCGACCTCCTCCAGCGCGGCACCGGACCGCTCTACCGCCTCTACGAGACGGCCGACGGTTGGCTGTGCGTCGTCGTGCCGACCCAGGACGACTGGGAGCGCCTCTGCACCGCCCTCGGTCGGCCTGAGCTCGTCACCGACGAGCGCTTCGCCGACGTCGCCGGCCGGGAGGCCAACGGCGCTGCCCTCGGCGAGCTGCTCGAGGCGGTGTTCGCCACCAAGGCGGCCGGCGACTGGTTCGGGGTGCTCGACGCCGCCGGCGTGCCTTGCGAGGTGGCCCTCGAGAGCCCGGCCGACGAGCGCACCGCCGGCGGCGCCGCACCGCCTTGGTACGACGACCCGGCCGCCCAGGCGGCGGGCTGGGTCACCGACTACGAGCACCCGGTCTGGGGCCGGCTCGAGCAGCCCGGCCGGCTCTTCGAGCTGTCCGAGACACCCGGACGACTGGCCGGCCCGTCCCCGGTCATCGGCTCGCACACCCGTGAGGTGCTGCTCGAGCTGGGATACGCCCCGGACGAGATCGACGCCCTCCGGGCCGCCGGCGTCGTGGCCTGGTGACCGGCACTCCGCCGCCCGGCCTGCCCACCTGCACCGCTCCCTTCACCTGCACGTCCCCGACCGCCACGAGAGGAAGCGCACCACGATGAGCACCACCGACCTGCCGGTCTTCTACCCGCCGCTGCCGAGCCCGGATCCGCTCACGCAGTTCTTCTGGGACGGGGTGGAGCAGCACAAGCTGATGATCCTTCGGTGCGACAACTGCGGCACCTACATCCACCTGCCCCGCGTGATCTGCCGGGTGTGCCTGTCGAGGTCGCTCACGCCGGCCGAGGTGTCGGGCCGGGCCACGTTGGCCACCTGGACGAGCCCGGCGCAACCGTTCGATCCGTACTACCGCATGCACCTCCCCTACGTGCTGGCCGTGGTCGAGCTGGTCGAGCAGAAGAACCTGAAGATGGTCTCCAACATCGTCGACGCCAACGAGGAGGACCTCCGCATCGACATGCCGCTGGAGGTCGTGTTCCGCGAGGTGGCGCCCGGCTGCACCCTGCCCCTGTTCAAGCCGGCCGGCTGAGCAGCCCGAGTTCGAGCGGAAAGCGAGACGAGATCGTGGGAAACACTCTGAGCAAGGTGGCCATCGCCGGCGTCGGCTACTCCCAGACGGGCCGGCGCCTGCCGCTGACCGACGACGAGTTGGTGAGCCAGGCGGTCCTCGCCGCGCTGGCCGATGCCGGCATGAAGCCGACGGACGTCGACGGTGTCTCGACCAACGGCGGCAACGCCATGTCGATCGGGCACCTGGTGGGGGCCATGCCGCTCAACTACTACTTCACCTCGAGCGGGATGGCGCCGGCCTTCGTCGAGCCGGCCACGATGGCCATCTCGGCGGTCGCCTCGGGACTGGCCCACACCTGCGTGGCCGTCCGTCTCATCCGCCAGATGCCGAGCGCCGGTGACCGGCCGGCGCCCAGCGGGCCGATCGAGCCCATGAAGGTGGGTGGCGACAACCAGTTCAGCGCCCCGTTCGGGTCCGGGGCCTCGGCCGCTGGCATCGGGGGCTTCCAGATGCAGCGCTACATGCAGCAGTACGGCGTGACGGAGGAGCAGTTCGGCGTCAACGCGGTGACCCAGCGCCACCACGCCTCGCTCAACCCCGAGGCCATCCTGCGCGACGAGCTCACCGTCGAGGACTACCTGGCCTCCCGCTACATCAGCAAGCCCGTGCGCATCTTCGACTGCGACTACCCGGTCGACTCGTCCTCGGCCGTGATCTTCACCACCCAGGAGCGGGCCGCCGACTGGGCCAAGAAGCCCGTGAACGTCGAGGCCTACGCCTATTCGGCGATCCGCGACTTCGACATGTCCCTCCTCGACGACTTCACGAGCAACGCCCCGAAGCACTGCGCCGACACGCTGTGGTCGCGGACCGACCTCACCGCTGCCGACCTCGACTGCGCCCAGCTCTACGACGGCTTCACGATCATCACGTTCGAGTGGCTCGAGGCCCTCGGCATCTGCGGCCCGGGTGAGGCCGGCAACTTCATCGAGGAGGGCAACACCAAGCTCGGCGGTTCGCTGCCGCTCAACACGGATGGGGGGGCGTGCAACATGGGTCGTCGGCACGGGGCCAACTTCTGCATCGAGTCGGTGCAGCAGATCCGCGGCGAGTCCGGCGAGCGACAGGTTCCCGACTGCGAGGTCGCGGTCTGGTCCAACGCCGTCGGCCCCTTCGCCGGCGCCGTCCTGCTCACCGCCTAGCCCGCAGCACCGATCGATCGGAGGAGACGCAGATGGAACGCACAGAGCTCGAGTCGGTGATCTACGAGAAGGACGGCCCCGTCGCCCGGATCATCCTGAACCGGCCGGAGAAGGCCAACGCCCAGAACTCGTCGATGGTCTGGGACGTGGAGAACTCCCTGATCGACGCCGAACGTGACTACGACATCAAGGTCGTGATCATGAAGGCCAACGGCCGGGGCTTCTCCTCCGGCCACGACGTCGGCGGCGGCCCGATGGGCATGCCCGAGTTCGTCAAGGCTTCCGAGGCCGGACATCCGTGGCAGGGCCAGGCCGAGCTGTTCCTCTGGCCGGTGCTGCACCTCTGGGAGTTCCCCAAGCCCACCATCTCCGCCGTCCAGGGCTACGCCATCGGGGGTGGCAGCTACTTCGCCCTCCTGCACGACATCGTCGTGGCCTCGGACGACGCCTACTTCCAGATGCCGCTGCCCCAGGGCCTGGGCTTCCCCGGCGGCGAGACGATGATCGAGCCGTGGGTGCTGATGAACTTCCATCGCGCCTACGAGTACCTCTACACGTCCCAGACGGTCGGTGCCGAGGAGGCCATGCGCTTCGGCATGGTCAACAAGGTCGTGCCCCGGGACGACCTCGACGAGACCGTCGAGGTCATGGCCGCCCAGATCGCCCAGGCGCCCCTCTCGGTGCTGATGGGGATCAAGGCGGGTGTGAAGCGGGCCTGGGAGATGATGGGGATGCGGGTGCACCTGCAGAGCGGGCTGCAGATCATGGAGCTGGTCGGCCGGGCCGGCGACGTGGCCAAGTGGCGGCAGGAGAACGGCGAGCTCGGCTACGCCGGCGGGCCTCGCCAGATCGCGGCGCAGCGCGCCGCCGCCGCCGAGGAGGCGGTGAAGGCCAAGCGGTCGGGTTCCTGACCGGCGTCGCGGATAGGCCCGTCGGCCGCACCGGCCGCCGGGCGCAAGACTCTCGGGGATGGCCGCGCTCCCCGGGTTGACGGCCGCCGAGGTGGCGGCCCGCGTCGACCGGGGTGAGCACAACCGCGTCCGTTCCACCACCAGCCGCACGGTCGGCGACATCATCCGGGCCAACGTCCTGACCCGGTTCAACGCCATCCTCGGCTCGCTGCTGGTCGTGATCCTGGTGGTGGGCCCGGCCCAGGACGCCACCTTCGGGGTGGTCCTCGTCCTCAACATCGTGATCGGCGTGGTCCAGGAGGTGCGCTCCAAGCTGGCCCTCGATCGGCTGGCAGTGGTGGTGGCGCCGGTGATCCGGGTGCACCGCGACGGTGCGGTGAGGGAGCTCGATCCCTCCGATCTGGTACTGGACGACGTCTTCGACGTGGCGATGGGGGAGCAGATCCCCGTCGACGCCGTGGTCCTCGACGCCTCCGGTCTGGAGGTCGACGAGTCCCTCCTGAGCGGTGAATCCGAGGCTGTCGAGCGGGTGGCGGGGGAGGGGCTGCTGTCGGGCTCGGTCGTCGTGGCCGGGTCGGGGACGGTGCGGGCCGTCGCCGTCGGCGAGGACGCCTACGCCCACCGCCTGGCGGGCGAGGCCCGCCGCTTCGAGCTGGTCGGCTCCGAGCTGCGGGCCGGCACCGACACGATCCTGCGGGGCGTCACCTGGTTGATCGTCCCGACCGCCGTGCTCCTGGTCTGGAGCCAGCTCAACGCCGACCAGAGCCTCAGGGAGGCGCTCCGGGGCTCGGTGGCGGCGGTCGGCAGCATGGTGCCCGAGGGGCTGATCCTGCTCACCAGCGTGGCGTTCGCGGTGGCGGCGTTGCGGCTGACCCGCAGGCGGGTCCTGATCCAGGAGCTCGCCTCGGTCGAGGCGCTGGCCCGGGTCGACGTCATCTGCGTCGACAAGACCGGCACGCTCACGCAGGGGCGCCTGAGCGAGGTCGACCTGGTGCCGGTCGGCGACGGTGACCTCGAGGGCGCTGGCCGGGCCCTCGGCGCGTTGGGGGCCGCCGACCCGCGTCCCAACGCCAGCCTCGCGGCCGTCGCCGCCGCCCATTCGGACCCGGGCTGGCACGCCGACGAGGTGGTCGCCTTCTCCTCGGCCCGGCGGTGGAGCGGCGCCGACTTCGGACCGGACGGCTGCTGGCTCCTGGGCGCGCCTGACGTGCTGGCCCCGGCCGGGTCCCCGGCGCGGACCGACGGCGAGGCCTTCGCCGCCGAGGGACACCGGGTCCTGCTGCTCGGCACCATGGCCGCCCTCCCGTCCACGCAGCCATCGGCCGCGGACCCGCCCCGTCCCGAACCCGTGGCCCTGGTGGTGCTCGACGAGGCCCTCCGCGAGGACGCGGCCGACACCGTGGCCTTCTTCCAGGAGCAAGGCGTGCGGTTGGTGGTTCTCTCGGGCGACCACGCCGCCACGGTCGGGGCCGTCGCCCGCCGGGTCGGGGTCGAGGCCGGCGATGCCGTCGACGCCAGCGCCCTGGCCGACGATCCGGGCGCCATCGACGAGGCGCTGGCCGAGGCATCGGTGTTCGGCCGGGTCGATCCCTACCGCAAGCGGGCGTTCGTGGCCTCGCTGCACCGGTCCGGTCACGTCGTGGCCATGACCGGGGACGGCGTCAACGACGTGCTCGCCCTGCGCGACGCCGACATCGGCGTCGCCATGGGGTCGGGCACCCCGGCGTCGAGGGCGGTGGCCAGGGTGGTCCTCCTCGACGACTCCTGGTCGGCGCTCCCGAACGTGGTGGCCGAAGGGCGGCGGGTGATCGCCAACATCGAACGGGTGGCCTGCCTGTTCGTCACCAAGACCGTCTACGCCACTCTCCTGGCGCTGATCGTCGGGGTGGCCGGGGTCCCCTTCCCCTTCTATCCGCGCCACCTCACCATCATCAGCTCGCTCACCATCGGCATCCCGGCGTTCTTCCTGGCGCTGGAGCCCAACACCCGGCGGGCCACGCCCGGGTTCCTGCGCCGGGTGCTCCTCTTCGCCGTGCCGGCCGGCTTCACCGCCGCGGCCGCCACCTACGCGGGCTACGCCATCGCCGGGCGGGCCGCCGACGTCTCCCTCGTCGAGGAGAGGACGTCGGCGACCATCGTCCTGTTCCTCGTGGCGATGTGGGTCCTCAGCATCCTCGCCCGGCCCCTGAACGGCCCGCGGTCACTCCTCTTGGGCTCCATGGCCGCGGCCTTCGTGCTGCTGCTGCTCAGTCCCGCCATGCGCACCTACTTCGCGCTCGACATCCCGCCCCTGCCCGTGCTGCTGGCGGAGTTCGGGGTGGCCGGGCTCGCCGCCGTCGCCCTCGAGGCGGGTTGGCAGGGGGCCCGACGAGTGGTGGGCCCGGACGTGCTGGCCTCGCTCGGCAGCCCCGCCGATCCGAACCGGAGGACCCATGCCTGATGTCCACTCGACCGGCGCCGGAGAAGGTCCGACGACTGACGAGCCGTCCCCGCCAGCCGTCGACTGGGGCCCCTTCACGATCGCCGGTCGTCGCTGCATCGTGACCGGCGCCGCCAAGGGCATCGGTTACGGGGTGGCCGCCCGCCTCACCGACGGCGGTGCTCACGTGGTGATGAGCGACGTCGACGCCGAGGCGCTCGAAGGGGCTGCCTCCCGCCTCGCCGGGCGACCGGGTCGGGTCGTCGCCGTGCCTGCGGACGTCGCCGACGAGCGCACGCCTGATCGGCTGGTGGGCTCGGCTGTCGACGCCTTCGGCGGCGTCGACGTCCTCGTGAACAACGCCGGCATCTACCCGATGGCCTCCGCGCTCGAGCTGCGGATCGACCTCTTCGACCGCGTCCAGGACGTCAACGTTCGGGGGACGGTCTTCCTTGCTCAGGCCGCCGCCCTGCGGATGATCGAGCAGGGGACGGGCGGGCGGATCGTCAACCTCGCCTCGATCGACGCCATCCACCCGTCGATGGTGGGGCTGGCGGCCTACAACACGTCGAAGGGAGCGGTCCTGATGTTCACCAAGGCGCTGGCCCTGGAGCTGGCGCCGCACGGGATCCTCGTCAACGCCGTGGCCCCCGGGGGGATCAAGACCGAGGGTGTGGCTAGACCGCAGGAGGGCGTGACCTCCCGCGAGGAGATGGCGTCCCGCCTCCGCTCCTTCATGGCCGCCATCCCCATCGGACGCATGGGCGAGCCCGACGAAGTGGCCACGGTGGTGGCCTTCCTGGCCTCACCGGCGGCGTCGTACGTGACCGGCGAGATCGTCGTGGTCGACGGAGGCCGGCTGCTCTCCTAGGTGCGGACGCCTCCCGACGGGTAGACCCGACACATGGCTGACGAGCGCACGGCGACCATTCGCAACCCCTACGACGGGCGAGTCGTGGGCGAGGTCCCGGTCCACGACGCCGCCGCCGTCGACGCCGCCGTGGCCCGGGCCCGGGCCGCGCTCGAGGCCGGTGAGCTGCCTACGTGGCGTCGGGCGGCCATCCTCGATCGAGCCGCCTCGGCTCTGGCCGCGCAGGCCGAAGCCTTCGCCACCACCATCTCCGAGGAGGCGGCCAAGCCCCTCAAGACGGCTCGGGTGGAGGTGCAACGGGCGGTCTCCACCCTCACCTTCTCGGCCGCCGCGGCCCGGGGCCTCGTGGGCGAGATGGTGCCGATGGACGCCTCCGAGGTGGGCGTGGGCAAGCTCGGCTTCACCCTCCGGGTGCCGATCGGCGTGATCGGCGCCATCTCCCCGTTCAACTTCCCGCTCAACCTGGTGGCCCACAAGGTCGCCCCGGCCATCGCCGCCGGGTGCCCGATCGTCCTGAAGCCGGCCGGCCAGACGCCGCTCTCCGCCCTGGCCCTCCACCGGCTGCTGGTCGAGGAGTGCGAGCTCCCGCCCGCCTGGTTCCAGGTCGTCACCGGGCCCGGCTCGACCGTCGGGCAGCGGCTCGTGGAGCATCCCGACATCGCCATGATCACCTTCACCGGCTCACCCGACGTGGGCTGGTCCATCCGCCAGCAGGCGCCCCGCAAGAAGGTCACCCTGGAGCTGGGCAACAACGCGCCGGTGATCATCCACGCCGACGCCGATTGGAAGCGGGCCGCCGCCGCCATCAAGGTGGCCGGTTTCAGCCACGCCGGGCAGTCGTGCATCTCCACCCAGCGGATCTACGCCCACCGCTCCATCGTCGAGCCCTTCGTCGAGGCGCTGGTGGCCGGCGTCGAGACGCTGGTCACCGGCGATCCCATCGACCCCGACACCGACGTCTCCTCGCTCATCACGCCCGACGAGACCGACCGCGTGCGCAGCTGGGTCGACGAGGCCGTCACGTCCGGGGCATCCGTCGCCACCGGCGGGGCCATCGACGGCACCGTGTACCGGCCGACGGTGCTGACCGGGTTGCAGCCGGAGATGAAGGTGTCGGCGCTCGAGGTCTTCGGCCCGGTGGTGGGTGTCGCCGCCTACGACGACGTCGACGAGGCCATCCGCCTCGCCAACGACACCCGCTACGGGCTCCAGGCGGCCATCTGGACCAACGACCTCGAGCTGGCGATGAAGGCCGTGCGTCGGCTGCGCTTCGGCGGGGTGCTGGTGAACGAGGTGCCCACC
>DASXLH010000121.1:0-3732 GCA_036496335.1 Acidimicrobiales bacterium | reverse complement strand
GGCGACTCCCTCGCGGCCGGCCCGCCCGATGCGCCCGATGCGGTGCACGTAGGTCTCCGGGGCGGACGGCACGTCGTAGTTGACGACGTGGCTGAGGTGGTCGACGTCGAGGCCGCGGGCGGCGACGTCGGTGGCCACCAGCAGGTCGGCGGTCCCGCCCCGGAGCCGGCCCATGACCCGGTCGCGCTGCTCCTGGTCCATGCCGCCGTGGAGGGCTTCGGCCCGGTGGCCCCGCCCGTTGAGGGTCTCGGTGAGCTCGTCGACCTCGTTGCGGGTGCGACAGAACACGAGGGCGGCGGCGGGTCCCTCGACGTCGAGGATGCGACCGAGGGCGGCCGCCTTGTGCGAGCGGGCCACCATGTAGGCGGTCTGGCGCACCAGGGGACCGCCACCGGCTGCGGGGACCGGCCGGCCGATCTCGATGCGGACCGGATCGTGGAGGTGGCGACGGGCGATCCCGCCGATGCGGGCCGGCAGCGTGGCCGAGAACAGCACCGTCTGGTGCTCGCCAGTGACGGCACCGAGGAGCGTCTCGATGTCCTCGGCGAAGCCCATGTCGAGCATCTCGTCGGCTTCGTCCAGGACGACCGACTCGATCGTGGCGAGCGGCAGGCTGCCGCGGTTGAGATGGTCGACGGCACGGCCCGGGGTGGCGACGACGATGTCGACGCCCCTCGACAAGGCCTGGAGCTGTCGCACGATGGGCTGGCCCCCGTAGACCGGGAGCACCCGAGCGCCGAGGCCGCGCCCGTAGCGGTGAACCGCCTCGGAGACCTGCATGGCCAGTTCGCGGGTCGGCACCAGGATCAGCGCCCGTGGCGCCATGCCGGTCGACGTCCCCAGGCGCTGGAGCACCGGGAGGGCGAAGGCGGCGGTCTTGCCGGTGCCCGTGGCGGCCTGGCCGAGCAGATCACGGCCGGCCAGCACCGGAGGGATGGCTTCACGTTGGATGGGAGTGGGCTCTTCGTAGCCGAGCTCGGTCAGGGCGGTGAGCAGCTCGGGACGCAGGCCGAGCTCGGCGAACCCGGTCGGGGTCGGCTCCTCGGCGTCGTCGCTCACCGCCCCATCCTCGTGCCCGACGACCGTCGGCGTCGCATCGATCGTGTCGGAGGGTCGGGCGGTCAGACGAAGACGGTCGAGACCGCGCCCATCGCCCGGCGATCCCGCTCGCAGGCATCGCGGGCATGGCAACCGGCGAGATGGTCGTTGACGAGGCCGAGGGACTGCATCGCCGCGTATGCCGTCGTCGGTCCGATGAAGCGGAAGCCTCGGCGGCGGAGCTCCTTGGCCAGCGCCACCGATTGCGGGTTGGTCGACGGGAGCTGGCTCAGCCCGGTCGGCACCGGCCGGCCGCGGCGAGCCGGTTCGTGGGCCCAGACCACGCCCGCCAGGCTCAGCCCGGCCTCGTGGAGCGTGACGGTGGCACGGGCGTTGGCGATCGTCGCCTCGATCTTGCCCCGATGACGAACGATGCCGGCGTCGGCGAGGAGGCGGGTGATGTCCCCCTCGCCGAAGGCGGCCACCGTGGCGGGCTCGAAGCCGGCGAACGCCCGGCGGAAGCCCTCCCGCTTCCGCAAGATCGTCAGCCAGGAGAGGCCGGATTGGAATCCCTCCAGGCAGAGCTTCTCGAGGATGCGGACGTCGTCGCTGACCGGACGGCCCCACTCGTCGTCGTGGTAGGCGACGTAGTCAGGGGTGCCGGTCGACCAGCTGCAGCGCAGGCGCCCGTCGGCGCCGACCGCCAGCCCCGGAGTTGGCTCGGACGGCACCGCCTCGGGGGTCAGAAGATCCAGCCCTCGTCGCCCTCGGCGGGCATCTTGTCGACCCAGACGAACTCCAGGCCCGCCAGCAGGGCGTAGTGCTCGTCGACCGAGGTGTCACCGATGTGGATGAGGCGCTCGCAGTCGAACTTCTCCACGATGTCCGAGAGGTGGTGCTTGTGGCCGACGAAATCGACCTCGACGTCGTTGGCCGCCCACATCTTGCGCTGGAACGCGACCGTCCGATCGGACGAGCTGCCGATCACGTAGCCCAGCGCCTTGGCCCGCCGGACCAGGTCGAGCGTGACGGGTCCGGGCGGGTCGCCCGTCTCGAGGGTGCCGTCGATGTCGAAGCTGACGAGGATCACGCGGTGCTTTCTCTCGGGGGGCGACCCAAGAGATAGTTCCAGAACCGGAGCCGATGCACCTCGTCGGTCGTCGGCGCTGTCCAGACGGCCGGGTCAGGCGGCCGCCACGCGGCTGGCCTCAGCGATCCTGTCGAGGGTCAGCTCCACGATCCGTTCCTTGTCCATGGCGGCTCCCTCGGCCCGCAGCTCACCCAGGAGGGCGTCACCCAGCGCGTCGCGCAAGAGGGCGCTGGTGGCCCGCCGCACGTCGGTGAAGAGATCGGCACCGGCGGCAACGTCGCGCCGTGGCCCGGCCGTGACCTCCGGCGTCGTGGTCGGGAGCGGAACCGGCTCGCGGGCGCGAATGCCCAATGCCATCCGATGGGCGGCGCCCTGGAGCTGGGCGGCAGCCGCCGGTTGGGCAGGTGCGATGACCCGGGCGATGATGTTGAGCACACCGGAGAGCTGCGCGTCGTTCTCGAGCCAGTGGAGCAGCTCGATCGAGTAGGGCGCACAACGGAGAGCACCGTCCCAGTCGCCCAGCCGGGCGGCGATCAGGATGGCCTGCGTGATCTGGCCGCCCCGGACGACTGAGGGAAGGCCGATGTAGAGGTCGATGCCCTCCCGGAGCAGGCCCCGCGCCCGATCGGGCTCCTCGGCCGACAGCGCACCGGCGAGGGCAGTGAGGTTGAGGGCCAGGAGCCCTGGGTCACCGACCTCACGGGCGATGGCCAGCCCCTCGCTGGCGACGTCAGCTGGCGGTCATCCATCGGTCGCTCCGCCCTCGCGACGTCGAGGACAAACCTTCACGTACTGAGCATTCCATAGGAGACGGCGCCGCTGCCGAGATCGTGCGGACACCGGACACCTACATGTCGGGGAGAGGCCGCCAGGTCTCGGGACCGATGCGGGCAACCTCGGTGAAGAGGTCGTTCTCGTAGACCTGACCCCAGGACGGGTCGGCCAGGCTGCGGGCCTGGCGCTGGTAGCTCCAGTTGGTGGGATCGAGCTCGTGGGCCCGCTGGAAGTGCGGCACCGCGTCGCGGGGCTCGCCGTGGCGGTACAGGTGCTGGCCGATCTCGTACTCGGCGGCCGCCAACGACGCCTCCCTCGAGCGGGGCCGGGAGCGGGCGATGACCTCGTCGGCGGGGAGCACGTAGCGGCTGGCCGCCCCGTTGGTGGCCCAGTCCCGCACCGCGGCGGTGTAGAGGGTGGTGTCGCCGGCGGTGGCGGCCATGGCGGCGATCGTCGCCCGCTGGGACTCGGGCATGTTGGCCATCGCCGCCGCCGCCGGGTTGCCGGCAGCCGGATCGCGGGGGACGGGAGCCGACTCGGCTGGGCGGACGATGGTGCCGGTCTCGTCGATCCACATGCCGAAGGGCACGTTGGTGATCCCGAACAGCTCGACCAGCCGGAACGAGGGGTCGACCAGCGAGGGGTGCGTCGGGGAGGCCGCCTCAGAGGGCTCGCGGGCCGCTTCGACGTTGGTGTCGAGCGCGACCGTCACGATGTCGAGGCCGAGGGGGGAGAGCTCTTCGTGCAGTGCCTGCCACACGGGCAGGTCGAAGCGGCACCCTCACCACGATGCCCAGGCGATCATCACGACCTTGCGGCCCCGGGCCCCG
>DASXLH010000120.1:0-4917 GCA_036496335.1 Acidimicrobiales bacterium | reverse complement strand
GGTCGTCGCCGAAGCCATCCGCGACGCCCTTCCCCTCTCCCCGAACGTCCGGCTGCTCGAGTACGGCGCCGGAACCGGCCTCGTCTCCGAGGCGCTGGTCGATGACGTCGGCCCGATCACGTTGGTCGACACGTCGACGGGGATGCGCGACGTGATGCGGGCCAAGGTCGAGGCCGGCGTGCTCTCGACGGCGCGGGTCTGGGACCTCGACCTCGCGACCGCTCCGGTCACCGTCGACGAGGAGTTCGACCTCATCGTGACGGTGCTGACGCTGCACCACCTCCCGGGCTTGGAGGCGGTCCTCTCGAACTTCGCCGCCCTGCTGGCGAGCGGCGGCCATCTGGCCGTCGTGGACCTGGATCACGAAGACGGGACCTTCCACGGCCATGACTTCGACGGCCATCACGGCTTCGATCACGACTCGCTGGGGGCGCAGCTCGGCCGCGCTGGCTTCACCGGCGTCGCCTTCCGACCCTGCCACCATGTCGTCCGAGAGGGTCGCCCGTATCCCCTCTTCCTCGCCACCGCCACCCGCCCGTAGGTACGCTCCTATTCGCAAACGAATGTTCTCAATATCTCGGACGGAGGGCGTGGAGGCGTGAGCGGGCTCGCTGGCCTTCAAGTGGTGGACTTCAGCACCGGCTTCGCCGGCGTCATCGCCTCGATGGTCCTGGCCGACCACGGGGCGACGGTGGTGCGCATCGAGCCGCCAGCGGGTGATCCCGATCGGGAACTTCCGGCGTGGGCCCAGTGGAGAAGGGGTCAGCAGAGCGTGGTGGCGGACCTGGCGACCGCGGAGGGGAGGCAGCGGGCCCGTGCGTTGGCGGAGGGTGCCGACGTCCTCCTGGAGAGCTGGCTCCCAGGTGAGGCCGAACCTCTCGGCCTCGACGCCGCCAGCCTGAGCGTCGCCAACCCCGGGTTGGTGCACTGTTCGATCACCGGCTTCGGTCCGACCGGTCCCTTCGCCGGCATCCTGGGCTACGACGCGGTGGTGTCCGCCAAGGCCGGCGTCATGAACTACCAGGACGGCGATCGACCCCGCTTCCCGGCCGTGCGCGGCGCCAGCTTCGCGGCTGCCCAGGGGGCGCTCCAGGGGATCTTCGCCGCCCTCTACGTGCGGGATCGAATCGGCCGGGGCCAGCATGTGGAGACCAGCCTGCTGCAGGGACTCACGCCGTACGACCTCTACGACTGGCTCGGTCCGCAGCTCCCGGCCAGCTTCGCCGGACGCCCCTACTCAGGGGCCAACTACTCGGTCATCCACGGCATGAACGGCTTCACCAAGGATGGCTGCTTCCTCGAGTTCTCGAACTACATGCCGCACCTGCTCGCCGCCTTCCTGGAGGCGCTCGAACTGACCGAGGCACATGCGGAGGCGGTGGGGCGTGGGGCTGCGCCGGAGGAGCTCCGGGAGATGGTCCTGCGGCGCCTGTACGAGCGAACGCTCGACGAATGGATGGAGACCTTCCTCCGGTCCGACGACATCGGCTTCGAGCCCTATCGGACACCGGTCGAGGCGCTCGACCATCCGCAGATGGTCTACAACGGCGATGTCCTCCAGCTCGATGATCCGGTGCTGGGGCCGACCCGGCAGCTCGGACCGCTCGTTCGCATGTCCCTCACGCCGGCGCAGCCCACCCTTGCGGCCCCGCGGCTGGGCCAGCACACCGTCAGCGCGTTCGTGCCGTGGACCCCACCGGCGCCGCCATCCGAACCGGCAGGTGCCGGTCCGCTCGCCGGCGTCACGATCCTCGAGTTGGCCTGGTTCTACGCCGCGCCGTTCGGGGTGGCGATGCTCGCCGACCTGGGAGCCCGGGTCATCAAGGTCGAGGATGCCCGGGGCGACCCGCACCGTCATCAAGGCATGATCGACGAGTACGCCGGCGTCAAGGCGCTGGCGGGCAAGGAGAGCGTCGTCCTCGACTACCGGCTCCCGGAGGGTCAGGAGGTCCTCCACCGTCTGGTCGCCAAGTCGGACATGGTCATGCGCAACTACCGCCCCCAGAGCGCGCAGGCCACGAGCGACGAGGCCCTCCGGCCCTTCAACCCCGACCTCGTCTACCTCTACGCCGGCGCCTACGGATCCGACGGTCCCTACGCGACTCGGCCCGCCTTCGCAGGGACGATGGCCATCGCAGGCGGCGTGCGCGCCTTCCAGCTGGGTTGGGACGCGGCCATCGGTCGGCGAGTGCCGTTCACCTTCGAAGAGGGCCTCGAACGGCTCGGCCAGATGCGCTACGACGGGGGAGCCCTCCTCGGCGGCGGCGACCCGACGGCGGCGGTATGCGTGGGCACGGCCATGGCCCTCGGCCTGCTGGTGCGCCAACGAACCGGGCACGGGCAGCACCTCGAGACCAGCATGTTGTGCTCGAACGCCTACCTCGTCTCGGAGGCCTGCCTCGACTTCGAGGGCCGAGACGGACGACCTCACCATGATGCGGACGGCGCGGGGCCGCTGTACCGCCTCTATCCGACGAGCCGCGGTTGGGTCTTCCTCGCGGTGACGACGCCCGCCGAGTGGGAGGCGTTCTGCCGCGTGGCTCGGGAGGTGACCGGTGTCGACCTCGCCGGCGATGCGCCCGCTTCGGTCTCGACAGGTCGCCAGGGCGAAACCGAGGCTCTCGCCGAGGCGATCAGCGAGATCCTCGGGGCACGGACCGCGGCCGAGTGGGAGGGGCTGTTCGTGCCCGAGGGCGTGGCCTGCGTCGAGGTTGCCCGCCGATCCTTCTCGGCCTTCACCGTGACCGATCCGCTCATGACCGAGGCCGGCTTCGTCGACGAGGTCGACCATCCCCTGTTCGGGCGTCATCGTCGTCACGGCCCCGTCGTCCGGTTGTCGGCGACACCGGCCAAGGGCGGCCCCGCCAGCACGATCGGTCAGCACACCCGGGCGGTCCTGGCGGAGCTGGGCTACACCGACGACGAGATCACCGAGCTCCGCGCCAAGGGCGTGGTGGACTGGCCGGACTGAGCGGTGCGCCGATGAGAGCCGACCGTCGTCGGCCGCAGGGGATGACGGCCAACGGAGACCGCGCCGATAGCTTGTCCTCACGAGTCGAGGCCGTGCACCCCGCGGGGGCGCGAGCCAGGGAGGCATCACCGATGACCGATCGAAGCGCGTTCCAGGTGGCGTCTGATTGGCCCGAGCCACCCGACGACTCCGTCGTCGGGACGCCCGACCGGGTACCCGGCTCCGTGAGGCGCACAGCCACCATCAACATCGTCTGGCCCGACGGCTGGGGCACACCCATGGAGCAGCGGGGCCGATGCCGCGATCTGCTCACCCCGACGGAGGGCGAGCCGATCGTCCTGGCCGAGGCCGGCATGCGGGCCAGGGTCGGTGATGGGCGCACCGTCGAGGAGATCGAGGCCTGGCCGGTCACGCGGGGCGATGTGTCCGGACTCGTCGGCTCCCAGGGCGGGGCCAAGTTCCGTTCGGCCATCGATGCGGTGCTACCGGGGGAGCGCGAGGCCGTGACGCCCCTCTACTTCCTGCTCGACGACATCGCCGGATGCAGCCTCATCGGAGGCTTCGCCTGGTCGCGCCACCGCGACGGTTGGGGAGGCCCGGCCGAGGCGCGGCAGCTGATGACGGCGGCGGCGGTGGGCGCGGCTCAGCGGGCGCCCCAGGAGATCGGCATGCGCAAGGGGAAGATCATCTGCTCCGGCCTGCGGCCCGGTGGCTACCACCAGGCCACACGCGAGGCCGGGGTGTTCGACAGCCACTTCCTGCGGGTGGCGGGTGACCTGTCGTCCGACGACCCGTGGGCGTGGCACGAGATCGAGCCGCCGGCCGACGTCATGCTCCGTCGCCGTCGCCGCGTCGACACCTGGTTGGAGGGCGATCTGATCGCCGTCGACGCCCACTTCCGTGACGCGGTGTGGGAACCGGACGGCACCGAGATGGCCCTTCACGAGTACACGCTGCAGGCACGTGTCGACCGCCAGAGCCGCCAGGTCACCGAGATCGCCGCCCAGCCCCGGGTTCTGCCCTTCCCCGAGTGCCCCGGCGCCGCGCCCCACGTCGCCCACCTCGTCGGCCTTCCGGTCGGTGGCTTCCGCACCTCGGTCCAGGACACCCTCCGAGAGCTCGAGGCCTGCACCCACCTCAACGACATGCTCCGCTGCCTGGCCGAGGTCCACACGCTGGCCACGCACCTCGAAGGTCCCGCCCTGGTCTGACGCGGCGCGGCCAGTCCCTCCCGTCCGGACACGCCGGACGATCGTCGCTACTGCGAGATGAGGGCCCGGCGTTGGAGCAACGGCTCAACCGCCGCATCACGTCCCCGGAAGTCGCGGTACAGGGCCATCTCGTCGGCGCTGCCCCCTCGCGACAGGATGCGGGCCCGGTAGCGGTCGCCGTTGGCCCGGGTGAGGCCGCCGTTCTCCTTGAACCACTCGACCGCGTCGGCGTCGAGCACCTCGGCCCAGATGTAGGAGTAGTAGCCGGCGTCGTAGCCGCCGAGGATGTGCGAGAAGTAGGGGAGCCGGTAGCGGGGAGGTACGGCCCGAAGGTCGACGCCGGCGTCGTGCAACACGGCGGCTTCGAACTCGAGCAACCGGCCAGCGTCCGGGACCTCATCGGCCCGTCGCTGATGCAGGGCCTGGTCGACCAGGGACGCGGCCAGGTACTCGACGGTCATGTAGCCCTGGTTGAAGGGCGTGTCGGCCAGCACCCGCTCCAGGAGGTCGGCGGGCAACGGCTCGCCCGTCTCGTGGTGCACGGCGTAGTTGGCCACCACCTCCGGCCATGTGGCCCACATCTCGTTGACCTGCGACGGGAACTCGACGAAGTCGCGGGGAACCGACGTCCCGGAGAAGCTGGGGTACCTGACGTCGGAGAACATGCCGTGAAGGGCGTGGCCGAACTCGTGGAACATGGTCGTCACCAGGTCGAAGGTGAGCAGCGTCGGCTCG
>DASXLH010000119.1:0-13317 GCA_036496335.1 Acidimicrobiales bacterium | reverse complement strand
CCTCCGGGGCACCGTCTACGCCCCGACGGCCAACCTGAACCTGAAGGTCGCCGACGCCTCCACGACCCTGTTCAGCCGGGGCCTGATTGCCCGGCGGGTCCTCGTGTCCGCCAGTGGGAACAGCGGCCCCACCAACGCGCCCTTCCAGATCCCCGGGATCGCCGGGGCTCTACCGGTCGGGGCCACCCCGAGCACGGGGCGCATCGTGACCCTGACCGCCTCGGTCGGGGGGCGCGACCGCCTCCGCGCCCAGGTCGTTTACGATGACTCGGCCGGACAGCCCGGGTCCACCGTGACGGTCAAGAGCTGGACCTGGCTCTGATCCCTCCGATGCGTGGTGCCCTGACCTCTGCGTGAGTTGGGCTGGCGTTGGGATGGCGGTGGAGGCAGCTTGACCGCCACCCGACAGCCTGGACTGAATCGGCGGCGCACCGGCGGAAGTTGGGCTGGTGCAGGGAGGGTCGAGCCGCACCTCCGGCGAATCAACTTCTTGTTCCCGACACTCCGCACCACGCACCCAGGGAGACACACACCATGACGACGGCGATCAAGGGCTACCAGCGGGAAGAAGGATTCACGCTCATCGAGCTGATGATCGTCATGGTCGTGATCGGCATCCTCGCCGGGATCGTCCTATTCGCCATCGGCACCTTCCAGACCGATGCCAACACGGCAACGACGAACACCAACAAGCGGATCTGCACCACTGCCACCGCCGCCTACAAGGCGTCGGCTGCCAACGGCACCCCGCAGCCTTGGGCGTCGTACTTCGACAACGACAAGCCGCCCAGCCAGTGCGCAACGGCGCCCGCCCTTCCCTGAACCTCCCCGACTCCTCCCTAAATCTCGGTCAACCGACGAAGCCCGGGGTCAGCACCCGGGCTTCGTCGCGACAGGGATGCCCGATCTCGAGTGACCGACGAGCGACACTTTGCCCATCTCCCAACAGCCGAGAGAAGAGCCCGCCTGATGTCCCTTCGTCGACGTGAGCCGCGAGACGAGCGGGGCTTCACGCTGATCGAGCTCATGATCGTGATGACGGTGATCGGCGTGCTCGCCGGGATCGTCCTGTTCAGCATCGGCGCCTTCGAGGGCCAGGCCAACGACTCCCGGGACGAGGCCAACGCGCAGCAGTGCCGCCGGGTCATCGCCATCTACGAGGCCCGCCACAACGGTGACGTCCCGCACACCTGGGACGATCTCGACGGCGAGCACGTGCTGACGGCGGCGCCGCCCGGGGGGTGCGCCGACCAGCTCGGCCAGAGCGCTCAGGCCACCGCCGTCCAAGGCAGGCCCAGTCCGTAGAGAATCAGCGGATAGGTCACATCCGGCCTGATCTCGACGCCTTCGGCGCCGAGAATGCCGCTGCGCTCTCCGCTCTTGGCGCCTTCGGCGCCGGGCCGCTCGGGCCACGGGTCCGCCGATCGGCGCACCCTCCTAGCCAGGTCAGCGGGCGGAGGTGCCAGATCCGCCGGCCCGGCGCCCCGCCACGAAGCCACGGCGCCAGCAGTAGTCACCCGAAGCGACCAGGAAGACCACACCGACGACCCCGGTGAGGATGGCGAGGACCCACTGGCTCTTGGCCAGCTCCGAACCGGTCAGGACCAGGGCAACGCCCGCCACCCAGGTGTCGGCCCGGGCCAAGGCCCGGCTGAGCGCCACCCGGATCCGAGCAAGGGGCTTCATCCCGACAGCGTGGACGAACCCGTATGGCGAGGCGCGGATGCCGCCGGTTCGGCCGGGGCGGGATCCCGATGCGGATCAGATCGGCGCCTGGCCGATACCCCGTAGCCGCACCGTCGGGTCGAACCCGGTGAGATCGATGGTGACCCGCACCCGGCCCTCGAGGCCGGTGGGGAGGCGGATGACGAGCCGGTCGCCGTCCTCCACCAGACCGGCCAGCTCAGCCGGGTCGGCGTGCAGGTTCCCGAACCAGACCTCGTCGGGGGTGTCGACCGACGCCAGCGTCACCATGGCGTCGCCGATCGGGGCCCGACGGCGAGCATCGAGCAAGGTTGCTCTGCCGATGTACGACCCCATGATGCGACGCTATCGCCGCTCGGACCGTAGGGCAGAAGCCGGGCATCACGCCTGAACGGGACGGATCGGCACGGAACGGACGGAACCGTCCAGAGGTACGCAGGGCCTGGTCAGCGGACGATCTCCATCCTGAGGCCCTCGTCGTCCCAGACCGGGTCCTCCGGGCTGCGGGTGGCGGCCTTGGCCAGGATCCGCCGAGCCGTCCACAGGGCGGCACAGCCGTCGAGGAGGTGCCACAGGCGCACGCCGGGGATCTCGGCGTCGAGCACCCGGTCGACGCCCGGGATCCGGCGTTCGAGGAGCGCACGGCGCTCGGCGCGGCCGTTGTTCGTCCGCTTGGGGTACCGCAGCGGCTGGTCCTCGTTCAGCTGGAAGAAGCTCATCTCGGGGTGCACCTCGTAGACGAAGCGCTGTCGGTAGGGCGCCATCTCCTCGGCCACCTCCCGGATCATCGGGAAGTGGTACCAGGTCACGGCGTCGAGCCCTCCGCTCAGCTCGGAGGCCTCCTCAATGGAGGAGGCCTTCAGCGAGCGCCGGGTCGGCGGCGAGAGGATGGCGCCGGCCCGGGGCCATCCGAGGAGGCGGCGCGCCTCCTGATCGCATCGCCGTCCCCCCTGCACCGGCTCCTCGAGCAGACCGACCGGGGCGTTGAGGGCGAGGACCTGGTAGGGCGGGCGGGCGTCGAGCGCGTCGGCGAGGTTGGGCACCAGCTCGGGCACGTTGGGCGAGAGCTGGATCCCCTGGATCTTGCCGCTCACCACCAACCAGCCACGGCGGGCCGGCGTCACGCCGGCGAGCAGCTGGTACGGCAGGATCGGGCCGCGCGGTCCTGTCCGGCGGGGCTGGTTCACCGCCGTCGGAGGCCGCGACGCCCGGCCTGGGGGCCTGTTCCGTCGTCGCCCTCGTCGCCGTCCCAGTCGTCGTAGACGGGCTCCGCCCGTCGGGGGGCCGGCGTGCCCCAGGGGCGTTCGACCTCGCGGGGATAGATGCTGAACCCGACCGCCGTCTCGTAGTCGACCAGGCCCTCGGCCACCAGGGCCGACAACGACATCTCCAGTGTCTGCATGCCCTCGAGCTGGTGGGTCGACACGATGTTGCGCAGCTGGCGGGTCTTGCCCTCCCGCACCAGGTTCCGCACCGCGTGGTTGGCCCGCATGATCTCGAACGCCGCCACCAGCCCGCCCGCCGCCCGGGGCATGAGCCGCTGGTAGATCACGGCCTGGAGCGACGATGCCAGCTGGACCTGGATCTGGTCGCGGCGCTCGGCCGGGAACACGTCGACGATCCGGTCGAGGGCCTGAGCGGTGTCGTTGGTGTGCAGGGTGGCGAACACGAGGTGGCCAGTCTCGGCGATGCTCAGGGCCACGGCGATGCTCTCGGGATCGCGCATCTCGCCCACCAGCACGACGTCGGGGTCCTCTCGCAGTGCGGAGCGCAGGGCGGAGTGGAAGTCGTCGGCATCCGGTCCGATCTCCCGCTGGTTGACGATGGACCGCTTGTGATCGTGGATGTACTCGATCGGGTCCTCGATGGTCAGGACGTGGCAGGCGCGGTGCGTGTTGATCCAGTCGATCATCGACGCCAAGGTCGTCGACTTGCCCGAGCCGGTCGGGCCCGTCACCAGCACCAGGCCGTGAGGCAGCGAGACGAGCTCTTCGATCATGGGCGGGAGGCCGAGCTCCTCGAAGTCGGGGATCGCGCTCGGGATGTAGCGGAAGGCGAACCCGATCGAGCCCCGGACACGGAAGACGTTGGCGCGGATCCGGTCACCCTCGAAGTCGAAGGCGAAGTCGAGCTCCTTGCGCTGCTCGAGCTGGGCGGCCAGGTCGGTGCTGAGGATCTGGTTGGACAACGCCTCCAGGGTGTCGACGTCGAAGGGCTTGTAACCGGCGATCTGCTCGAGCATCCCGTCGAGACGCACCACGGGCGGGACCCCGACCGTCAGGTGCAGGTCGGTGGCCCCGAGGTCGCGGGCCAGCGCCAGGAAGGGCGCGATGGCGGTCGGATCGGCATGGATCATCGTGTACGTCTTCGACTCGGGCGGTACCCGACTGGAGGCGCGCCGACGCCAGCGGGCAGCTGCTCGGTTGAGGTTCGGGACCTGGGCTTCATCGCTGCTGAAAGCCAACCCGTCGCGGGGGACCCGGTCAACTCCCCGCTGCCGATCGACGCCGGGAACGACGGCACACGGACGGCAACCTCGAAACGTCACGACCACGCGGCATGATGGAACGCCAGTGATCGACTCCAGCGAGGCAACCAGCGGCCCAGGGGCCTTCCGGGAGCGTGCCGCGGCGCGCCTGCGCCGGGCGAAGGGACGAGCCGGGTGAGCGGCGAGGACGCGCTGATCCTGGTCGTCGACGACGACGACGAGATCCGCACCCTCCTCGCCCGCACCCTCGGGGCCGACGGCTTCAAGGTGACGCTCGCCGCCGATGCCGCCGGCGCCGTCTCGGCCATCGCCTCCCGTCCGCCCGATCTGGTGGTGCTCGATCTGGTCCTCGGGGGCGACGACGGGCTCGACGTGCTCGGGTCCATCCGCCGGACCAACGACATCCCGGTGATCCTCCTCACCGGCAAGGGCGCCGAAGGCGACCGGGTGCTCGGGCTCAAGCTCGGCGCCGACGACTACCTCGTCAAGCCATTCTCCCCGGCCGAGCTCTCGGCCCGCATCTCCTCGGTGCTGCGACGGTCGCGCCCGGTGGGCACCCGCACGGTGCTCGACTTCGGTGAGCTCCACATCGACACCGGCACGCGCGAGGTCCGGGTCGACGGTGAGCCGATCACCCTCACCGCCCGCGAGTTCGACCTGCTCGCCTTCATGGCCGCCTCCCCTCGCCAGGTGTTCGGTCGTGACCAGTTGCTCCAGCGGGTCTGGTCGTCCTCGTCCGACTGGCAGGACCCGGCCACGGTCACCGAGCACGTCCGCCGGGTCCGGCGCAAGATCGAAGCCGACCCCGATCGGCCCCGTTGGCTCACGACCGTCCGGGGCGTCGGGTACCGCTTCGAGCCGTGAGCCTGCTGGCGCTCATCCCGAGCCCGTCGCAGAACGCCATCCACATCGGGCCGCTCCAGCTGCGGGCGTACGGGCTGTGCATCGCCACGGGTGTCATCGCCGCCGTCCTCATCACCCAGCGCCGCTGGGAGCGCGACGGCGGCAACCCCGACGACATCGCCTCGATCGCCCTGTGGGCGGTGCCGGCCGGTCTCATCGGCGCCCGGCTGTACCACGTGCTCACCGACTGGCGACGCTTCGAGGGCCACTGGCTGGACGTCTTCGCGGTGTGGAAGGGCGGTCTCGGCATCCCCGGCGGCCTGGTGGTGGGCGTCGGCGTCGGCGTCTGGCTGGCCAAGCGCAAGGGCATGGACATCCGGCGCGCCCTCGACGCCGTCGCCCCCGCCCTGCCCGTCGCCCAGGCCATCGGTCGGCTCGGCAACTGGTTCAACCAGGAGCTCTACGGCCGCGCCACCAGCCTGCCCTGGGCGTTGCGCATCGATCCGGCCCACCGCCCCCCGGGCTACGAGAACGTCGTCGGCTACCACCCGACCTTTCTCTACGAGGCGCTGTGGAACCTCGCCCTGGCGGGCCTGCTCGTCTACATCGGCAAGCGTTGGAAGCCGCCGCCCGGCACTCTCTTCGCCGGCTACGTCGCCGGGTACTCGCTCGGGCGACTGTGGGTCGAGGCGCTCCGGATCGACCCGGCCTCCCTGATCCTCGGCATCCGGGTCAACATCTGGGTGAGCGGCATCTCCTTCATCGTGGGCGTGATCGCCATCCTGTGGCTGTGCCGCGGGTGGCGCCCGGGCCGTACGGCGACGGGAGCCAGTGAAGGCGACGGCCCGGCCGACACCGACGCAGACGGGGTGGCGAGCGCCGAGCCCGTCGCCACCGGGGAGGCGGCCGGCTCCCGGGTCGGACCGTCGCCGCCCGAGGCCGACACCGACCGCGACACCGCCCCCTGACGCCGGCGAGTGCCCGGGCGCGTCCTCAGCGGGTCCGCTGTATCTCTCGCCAGGGTCGCCCGTCGATCGCCCGCTGGACCCGGCTGACGAGGACAGAGGCCGGGGCCGGCTTGGCCAGCAGGTAGGCGGCGTCGACCACCTGGCCCCGTCGTTCGGGGGCATCCTCGGCATAGCCCGACACGAAGAGCACCCGGAGCTCGGGCAGCCGTCGGGAGAGCTCGGTCGCCAGGTCGATGCCGTTCATGCCCGGCATCACGACATCGGTGAGCAGCAGGTCGGGCGCAGCCGCCTCCGCCACCTCGAGGGCCCGCTCGGCGTCCGGAACGGCGGTGACCTCGTAGCCCTCGAGCTCGAGCAGGTCGCCGGTGAGCGCCCGGACATCGGGCTCGTCCTCCACCAGGAGGATGCGGCCGGAGCCGGTGGGACCGGAGGTCGACAGGTCGCGGTCACCGGGCTCGACCGTCTCCAACGTGTCCGCCGCCGGCAGCTCGATCGTGAACGTCGTGCCTTCACCCCGCCGGCTCTCCACCCGGATGGTGCCGCCGGCCTGGGTGACCACGCCGTAGGCGGTAGACAGGCCGAGGCCGGTCCCCTTCGTCTTCGGCTTGGTCGTGAAGAACGGATCGAAGCAGTGCTCGACCTGCCTGGCGTCCATGCCCTCGCCGTCGTCGCTCACGGTCAGCACGACCCATCGACCGTCGTCGTCCTCCCGACGGGCCTCGCCCACCGTCAACGTCCCCCCGGAGGGCATGGCGTCGCGCGCGTTGATCGCCAGGTTGAGCAGGACCTGTTCGATCTGAGCCGGGTCGATCAGGGTGGTGCGAGGACCGTCGTCAGGACCGGCGTCGTGCTCCACGACCACCTCGACGTTGCTTCCGGCCGCCAGCTGCAGGACGCTGCGCATCTCCTCCACGAGGCTGTCGAGCGCCACCACCTCCGGCGCCACCACCTGGTGGCGGCTGATGGTGAGGAGCTGGCCGGTGATCGCCGCCGCCCGCTCGGCGGCGCGGGCGATGGCCTCCACCTCCTTCACCTGGTCGGGATCGTCCGCCACCCGGGCCAGCAGCAGCCCGGCGTAGCCCCCGATGACCATGAGGAGGTTGTTGAAGTCGTGGGCCACCCCGCCGGCCAGGCGGCCCATGGCCTCCATCCGCTGCGCCTGCTGGAGCTGCTCGGCCACCCGTCGCCGCTCGCTTGTGTCGAGGCCGATCAGCAGGGCGCCGTGGACGGCGTCGTTGCCGTCCCGCAGGGCCGCCGACGCCACCTCGACCTGGACGGGAGGGTCACTGCCCATGAGGTTGAGCTCGACGTTGAGCACCTCGCCTCCGCCGAGGGCGTCGCGGACGAGCTTGTCCGTCAGCGAGGCGGGTTCGAGCGGGAGCTGGACCGCGCCGGTGGCAGGCCAGTCGAAGAGCTCGACAGCAGCCCGGTTCCAGCGGACGGGATGCCCGGCCAGGTCGAGCTCGACGATCGAGAAGGGCGACGCGTCGTAGACGGCCTGCAACCGAGCCTCGTTGCCGGACACCGTCTCGTAGAGGGCCCGGGCGATCTCGTCGAGACGGCTGCGATCGATGGCGACGGCGGCCCGGTCGGCGACCAGGTGGACGAGCTGGAGGTCGTAGACACCGAAGTCCCGCGGCTCGATCCCGCCGACCTCCATCACACCGATCAGGTTCCCGTCGACCACGAGGGGCGCCGCCACCAGCGAACGGCTGGCCGTCTCCACGCCGGGGACGGCGTCGGCCACGGTGCGGACGTCGGCCACCACCTCGACGGCGCCCGACGTCGCCGCCCGCCAGCACACCCCGACGCCGGCCGGCACCCGGTGTCCCAGCAGATGATCGGCTCCGGGGGCGGCGGCCAGAACCAGCTCCGGCGGATCGCCCTCGAGGAGCAGCACGGCCGCCGAGTCGGCACCCAACACGTCGCGGATGCGGACCAGCAGGTCGGGCAGGAGCTCCCCGAACCCCAGCTCGGCCAGCGCCGGATCGGTCACGACCGCCACCGAGTCGATCACCCGTTGGGTCTCCTCCAGCAGGCGGGCGGACTCCTGGCGGGACCGGTAGTCGCGGTCGATGAGGGCGGCGATCAGCACACCGGTGGCGGTCACGAAGAACCACGAGACGGTGAGCTCCGTGCTGGTGTGCTCCCTGGCCAGCACGGTGCGCACCACCAGCACCGAGGCGAACACCCAGCCGGCGACGAAGGCCAGGTAGAGCAGGAGAGGGGAGAGTCGGCGGCGGCGCGCAGGCAGGCTCGCGCTCATGTCCACACGTTAGGACGGTGATCCTCGCCGAACGTGCTGAAGTACCTCCCGTGACGACCAACGATGCGGACGGGGAGGGCCGGGAGGTCTCCTTCTCCTGGCTGCTCGACCTGGAGCAGATCGACCGCGACCTCTTCCGGGCCCAGAGCCCGCACTACACCGGACGGCCCAACCTGTTCGGCGGTCAGGTGGCGGCGCAGGCTCTCCGGGCCGCGGCGACGACCTCCGATCCCGACCATCTCCCCCACTCCTTCCACCTCTACTTCCTGCGCCCCGGACGGGTCGGCCAACCCGTGATCCTGGACGTGAGCCGGGTGCGCGACGGCCGCTCGTTCACCACCCGCAACGTCGTCGCCCGCCAGGAAGGTGAGGCCATCCTCACCATGTCGGCCTCGTTCCACAAGGAGGAGCCCGGCGTGGCCGACTACTCGCCCCCGGCCACGATGGTCCCGCCCCCCGAGGAGGGCGCCGCCGAGCCCCTGCACCAGGCCCAGTGGGCCAGCGGCTACGCCCCGCTCGACCTGATCAAGCTGCCCCCGGCTGACGACGACGATCCGCGGGTGCCCCACGTCCGATCCTGGATCCGCTTCCACGACGCCCTGGGCGACGACCCCGTCGTGCACGCCTGCGGCTTCGCCTACTTCACCGACACCCAGACGGGATCGGCCCCGGCCATGGCGTCCGGGATGGCCCAGGGCTCCTACATGATGACGAGCCTCGACCACGCCCTGCACTTCCACCGGCCCATCCGGGCCGACGAGTGGTCGCTGGTCGACTTCGAGCCGGTCTCGGTGGGCCGGGGCCGGGGCATGACCCGGGGCACGATCCACGCCCTCGACGGGCACCTCGGGGCCACGGTGCAGCAGGAGCTTCTCATGCGGGAGCTCAGCGGCGACCGCCGGCCGTCCGCCCCACCCGTCGATCCAGTGCTCGGTCCCTGATTCTCGTCGCTGTCTCAGGAACGGAGGGTCTTGCTCCAGGGCACACCCTTGTCGAGCGCCGGCTCGCGGGTGAGCCCGAGCACGCGGTCCCCGATGATGTTGCGCTGGATCTGGTCGGTGCCGCCGGCGATGGAGATGCCCGGACTGCCGACCGCGCCCTTCTGGAGCGCACCCGGCCCACGCCGTCCGGAGCGCATCGAGGCCATGCTCTCGGGCTTGTCGTAGCCGTCGGCGAGGATGGTGCCCTCGGGCCCCAGCAGCACGGGCGCCCAGTCAGCCAGCTTGCGGCCCACCACCGAGTTCGCCAGCTTGCCCAGGGACCCCTCCGGCCCGGAGCTGCCCTGGGAGCGCAGGACGTTGGCCCGGACGGTGAGGAGGCGCAGCACCTCGGTGTCGACCCAGTGCCGCATGAGCTCGGCCTTGAGGGCCAGCGCCGCCGGTGAGGTCTTGTCGTCGCGGGCCTGCCAGGCTTCGACCACGCCGGCGATGGCACCCGAGCCCCGGGCCGGCGGCTGGGGCATGTTGTAGCGCTCGTGCACCAGCAGCTGCTGGGAGACGGTCCAGCCGTCGCCCACCGGGCCGAGGCGCTCGCTGTCGGGGATGCGGACGTCGTGCAGGAAGACCTCGTTGAACTCGGCCCCACCGCTCATCTGGCGCAACGGCCGGACCTCGACGCCGGGGTCGGTCATGTCGAGCACGAACTGGGTGAGACCGGCGTGCTTCGGGACGTCCGGGTCGGTCCGGGCGAGGAGAATGGCCATCTTCGCCCGGTGGGCGCCGGAGGTCCACACCTTCTGGCCGTTGACGACCCACTCGTCGCCGTCCCGGACGGCCCGCGTGGCGAGCGACGCCAGGTCGGAGCCGGCGCCGGGCTCGCTGTAGAGCTGGCAGCCCATGAGCTCGGCGGTGAAGAGGGGACGCAGGTACTTCTGCTTCAGCTCCTCCGACCCGTAGGCGAGGATCGACGCCGCGCCCTGCCCGGCCGCGATCGAGTTCGTCGCCCGACCGTTGGCCGGTGCCCCCGCCTCGGCCAGGACGTCGTCGATGTGACGCTGGTGGTCGACGCCGATCCCGAGGCCGCCGTAGCCGACCGGGTGGTGGACGTAGGCGAGGCCCATGTCGAACTGGGCCCGGAGGAAGGTGACGGGATCGGTCGAGTTCGGGGGGTAGGTGGCCAGCAGGTCGGCGATGGTCTTGTCGACCAGCTCGTCCTGGGCGTCAACGGTGCTCTGCTCCACGGCGGCGACGGTACTAGCGCCCGCCGCGCCACCGCCTCCCGACGTCCAGGCCGTCTCTTCTGGGTCGGATCTGCCCCGCCAGGCGGGAGATCCGACCCAGAACCGCGGATCAGTCGGTGCGGCGCTCGGCGCAGGCCACGGTGTTGGCCAGGAGCATGGCGACGGTGGTGGGCCCGACGCCACCCAGGCGGGGCGTCATCCAGCCGGCGACCTCGGCGCAGGCCTCGTCGACGTCGGACAGAGCCCGCCGACCCTCCCAGCTCATCCCGCCGCCGACCACGCAGGCCCCGGGCCGGACCATGTCGGGCTTGATCATGTTGGGGACGCCGGCGGCGGCGATGAGGATGTCGGCCTCGCGGGTGTAGGCGCCGATGTCGGGAACGCCGGTGTGCACCGTGGTGACGGCGGCGTTGGCACCCGGCTCCTTGAGGGCCAGCAGCATCGACAGGGGCCGCCCCAGGGTGGGCCCCCGGCCGACGATCACGACGTGGCGCCCGGCCACCTTCACGCCGTAGTGACCGAGGATGGCGACGATCCCGAGCGGCGTGCAGGGCCGGGGCCCGGCCGCCCCGAGGGCGAGCAGACCGAGGTTGTGGGGGTGCAGCCCGTCGGCGTCCTTGGCCGGCGCCATGGCCTCGACCGCCTTGTTGAAGTCGCAGCCCGGGGTCGGGTTCTGCACCAGGAAGGCGTCGACGCCGGGATCGTCGTTGAAGCGCTGCACCGCCGCGTCGAGCCCGCCCTGGTCGCCGGCCGCCACGTCGATGTGGTGCGAGACGATGCCCACCAGCTCGCACGTCTCGTGCTTCTTGCGCACGTAGCCGGCCGAGGCGGGATCGTCCCCCACCAGGATGGTGCCGAGCCCGACCGTCCGGCCTCTGGCCGAGAGGGCGCTGACCCGGCTGGTGACGTCGGCCAGCACGGCCTCGGCCACCGGCGCGCCGGGCATCCAGATCACGGTGTCGGCCGTCAATGGAGGAAGTGGCGTTCGCCGGTGAACACCATGGCGACGCTTAGCTCGTCGGCCCGGGCGATGGTGTCGGCGTCGCGCTGCGCGCCTCCCGGCTGGATGATGACGGCCACGCCGGATTCGGCCGCCGCCTCGATGCCGTCGGGGAAGGGGTAGAAGGCGTCGCTGGCGCAGGCCCCGCCCTTGGCCCGACCGGCGGCCTTGCCGGCGGCGATGAGCCCGGCCTCCACTCGGTTCTGCTGACCGGCACCGATGCCCCACGCCACGCCGCCGTGCACGAGCACGATGCTGTTCGACTTGACCCAGCCGCACACCCGCCAGGCCAGCTCGGCGTCGGCCCACTCGGCTTCGGTGGGCTGGCGCTGGGTCACCACCCGCCACTCCGACCGGTCGGTGGCGAAGTGGTGGGCGTCCTGGACCAGGAAGCCACCGTTGAGCTGGCGCAGCTGGAGGCGCTCCCTGGTGGGCAGGGGCGCGGAGAGCACCCGGGTGTTCTTGCGCTTGGCCCGCAGGACGTCGAGCACCCCGTCGTCGTAGCCCGGGGCGATGACCAGGTCGGCCTGCGCGGCGGCGGCCATCCGCTCGGCGGTGGCGAGGTCGACGGGCCGGTTCAGGGCGACGATCCCCCCGAACGCCGAGCGCTCGTCGCACTCGAAGGCGAGCTGGTAGGCGTCGGCCAGGGTGTCGGCCACCGCCAGCCCGCAGGGATTGGCGTGTTTGATGATGGCGACCGCCGGGCCGTCGCCGAGGTCGTGCACGAGCGCCCAGGCGGCGTCGGCGTCGTAGAGGTTGAGGTACGAGAGCGCCAGGCCCTGGTGCTGCTCGACGTCGTCCCACCACGAGCTCGACCCGATGGTCCGGTAGCGGGCGCCGGTCTGGTGCGGGTTCTCGCCGTAGCGGAGGTCCTGCACCCGCTCGAGCGCGAGGTGCAGGGTGGGAGGGAGGACCTCGCCCTCGCCGCCCTCGACCGCGGCCGCCGACTCGTCGAACCAGGTGACCACGGCGGCGTCGTAGGCGGCGGTGTGGGCGAACGCCTTGCGGGCGAAGGCCCTCCGGCTGGCGGCCGACAACGCGCCGTCGAGGCGCAGCTCCTCCAGCACCGCCTCGTAGTCCGTCGGGTCGACGACGATGCCGACGTGGGCATGGTTCTTCGCCGCCGCCCGGGTCATGGCCGGTCCGCCGATGTCGATCATGTCCTCGGCGGTGGCCCCGCTGGTGTGGGCGAAGGCCGAGGGGTCGCTGCCGAACGGGTAGAGGTTGACGACCACCAGGGCGAAGGGCTCGATGCCGTAGGTCTCCAGGTCGGCCCGGTGCTCCGGGTCGTCGGGGTCGGCCAGGATGGCGCCGTGGATCAGGGGGTGCAGGGTCACCACCCGATGGCCCAACATGGGCGGGAAGCCGGTGAGGTCGGCCAGGTCGGTGACCTCGAGGCCCTCCTCGGCCAGGTGCCGGGCCGTGCCGCCGCTCGACACCAGCTCCCACCCCAGCTCGCTCAGGCCCCGAGCCAGCTCTTCGATGCCCGTCTTGTCGTAGACGCTGAGCAGGGCCTTCATGCCGAAGCCAGCTGTCGGGCGGTGGTCTGTGGGGTGGGACGGGACGTCATGGGAGCGTTCCTTCGAGGAGCTGACGGATGGTGGCGGGAACGAGCCGGCGCTCGACCTGCTTGATGCGCTCGTGCAGGGTGGTCTCGTTGTCGCCGGGCAGGACGGGCACCGCTTCCTGGGCCAGGATCGTGCCCTCGTCGGTGGCCTCGTCGGCGAGGTGCACGGTGCAGCCGGTGACCTTCACGCCGGCGGCCAGGGCGTCGCGCACGGCGTGCCAGCCCTTGAACGCCGGGAGCAGGGCCGGGTGGGTGTTGAGGAACCGGTCGGGAAAAGCGGTGGCGAGAGCGGGCACGACGGT
>DASXLH010000118.1:0-4862 GCA_036496335.1 Acidimicrobiales bacterium | reverse complement strand
CGCCGACGAGAGGTGGCACGTCGTGGGGATTCTCAAGGGCTTCCGGGATTTCCTGATGCGGGGCAACATCATCGACCTCGCGGTGGGCTTCATCCTCGGCACCGCCTTCGCGGTCGTCGTCACTGCCTTCACCAACGGCATCCTGATGGCTCTGATCGCGGGCATCTTCGGGAAGCCCAACTTCGACGACATCGTCTGGCACATCGGCGATGCCAACATCCTGATCGGGACCTTCATCACTGCCGTCGTCAACTTCCTGATCATCGCCGCCGCCCTCTTCCTGATCCTCAAGGCCGTAGCCACCGCCACCCGGTCGAGGAAGGAAGCCGCCGAGGACACCCCGGCGCCGAGCGACGAGACCGTCCTGCTCACGGAGATCCGCGACCTCCTCTCCGGCGCCGCCGGCCGGCAGTAGCCCCGGGCGGCTTGGGCCCGGTCGAAGGGTCAGACGGTCAGACCGTCACGCCGGTGATGTCGAGCATGCGCTGCAGGGCCACCCGGGCGCTGGCGGCGGTGGCCGGGTCGACCGTGATGCGGTTGACCACCTCACCGGATACCAAGCGCTCGAGCACCCAGGCGAGGTGGCCGGCGTCGATGCGGAACATGGTCGAGCACGGGCAGATGAGCGGGTCGAGCGAGACCACGGTGCGGTCCGGGTGCTCGGCCGCCAGCCGCTGGACCAGATGGATCTCGGTGGCCACGGCGATGGTGGAGCCGGGCGGGGCGGCCTCGACCTCACGGATGATGAAGTCGGTCGAGCCGACCTTGTCGGCCTGTTCGCAGGTCTCGTAGGCGCACTCGGGGTGGGCGATCACCAGCCCGTCGGGGTGCTCGGCGCGGAAGGCGGCGATGTGCTCGGGGCGGAAGCGCTGGTGCACCGAGCAGTGGCCCTTCCACAGCAGGAAGGTGGCGTCCTTGCAGTCGCCGTCGGTGAGGCCACCGAGGGCGAGCCGCGGGTTCCACACCCGCATGTCGTCGTGCCCGAAGCCCATCGACAGGCCGGTATTGCGGCCGAGGTGCTGGTCGGGGAAGAACAGGACCTTCTCGCCCCGGCCCAGCGCCCATTCCAGCACCGCCCGGGCGTTGGTCGAGGTGCACACCGCCCCGCCGTGGTCGCCCACGAACCCCTTGAGCGCGGCCGAGGAGTTCATGTAGGTGATCGGCACCAGCCGGTCGGTGTCGATGACCTGGCCGAGTGCCTCCCAGGCCTCCTCCACCTCGTCGAGGTCGGCCATGTCGGCCATGGAGCAGCCGGCGTTGAGGTCGGGGAGCACCACTTGTTGGTGCGGGCCGGTGAGGATGTCGGCCGACTCGGCCATGAAGTGCACCCCGCAGAACACGATGGTGTCGGCTTCGGGGTGCTCCTGGGCCAGCACCGAGAGGCGATAGGAGTCGCCCCGGGCGTCGGCCCAGCGCATGACCTCGTCACGCTGGTAGTGGTGGCCGAGGATGAAGAGCCGGTCGCCGAGCGAGGCCCGGGCGGCGCCGATCATGTCGGCCAGCTGGTCTGGGGTCGCTGTGGTGTAGCGATCGGGGAGGGGCTGCTGGATCCGGAGCATCGAGATCCCTCTGTGTGTCGCTCCGATGCGGACGGTGCGGACAGCCGGGTCGCCCTGCACGGGGTTGTCGTCCTCGGAGCTTCTCTGTAGCCGCGATACCCGGGCGGCAATGCCCACCTTAACCGGCACGATGGCGGATGGCGTTCCGGTGAACGCGGCATGAACTGGGTGCCTCAGCGGCCCGATCCGGGCTTCAGCGGCACCCAGTTCGGTAGTGGCCGTGAACTGGGTGCCTCCGCCGCCGGATTCGGGCTTCAGCGGCACCCAGTTCGGATCGGGCCCGTGACGTCACATGGGGCGGAGGGAACCGAGGCCGCCGCGGAGGCCGAAGTGGCGGCTCCCGAAGACCTGGGTGTCCATGGCCGTGGCCAGCTCCTCCGGGTCCCACTTGCGGTCGCCGCCGGGCACCCCCAGGGTGGCCCGGGCCATCCACGGGTTGAAGATGGTCACGTTGGTGCCGCCGGCCATGAACACCTGGCCGGTGACGTGGCGGGCCCGGTCGGATGCCAGCCACACCGCCGTCGGGGCCACGTTGCCCGGGTTCTGCGGGGCGAACTCGGTGTACTCCTCCGGCTCCGGCGTGGGGGCGTCGCGGCCGGGGATGGTGCTGATCAGTCGGGTGGCGCCGGACGGGGCGATGCAGTTGGCCCGCACCCCGTAGCGCTCCATGTCGGCGGCGAAGGCGATGGTGAAGATGGCGATGCCGCCCTTGGCCGCCGCGTAGTTGGTCTGGCCGACATTGCCGAACAGGCCGACCGACGAGCTGGTGGTGACGATGGAGGCGTTGACCGGCCCGTCGATCTCCTTGCTCTTGTCGCGCCAGTAGGCGGCGGCGTGGCGAGCCGGGGCGAAGTGGCCCTTGAGGTGGACCTTGATGACCGAGTCCCACTCGGCCTCGGTCATGTTGAAGATCATCTTGTCCCGGAGGATCCCGGCGTTGAGGACGAGGGTGTCGAGCCCGCCGAAGGTGCTCACGGCCTGGTCGATCATCCGCTTGGCGCCCTCGAAGTCGGACACGTCCTCGTGGTTGGCGATGGCTTCGCCACCCCGCTCCTTGATGAGCTGGGCCACCTGCTCGGCCACGGTGGCGTCCGAACCGTCGCCGGTGGTGGTGCCCCCGAGGTCGTTAACGACGACCTTGGCCCCGGCGGCGGCGAAGTCGAGGGCGTGGCCCCGGCCGACGCCGTGACCCGCTCCGGTGATGATGGCGACCTTCCCGTCCAGCAGTCCCATGTGCTCGCACTCCAGCTCTCGTGGGCCGCGGCACCGTCGCCGGACCTCCTCCGTCGAATCCTGCCAGGGCCGGCAGGATGGGGGCATGGTCGCTCGTCCACCCGCCGGCACGATCCCGGACACCCCGGGCTCGTACCAGTTCAAGGACCGGGAGGGCCGCGTCATCTACGTGGGCAAGGCCAAGTCGCTGCGGTCGCGGCTGTCGAACTACTTCGGGGATCCGGTCCTGCTGGCGGCCCGCACCCGGCAGATGGTGGAGACGGCCGAGACCGTCGAGTGGATCGAGGTGCGCAACGAGGTCGAGGCCCTCATGCTCGAGTACTCGCTGATCAAGCAGCACCAGCCCCGGTTCAACATCCGCCTGCGGGACGACAAGTCGTATCCCTTCCTGGCCCTCACCATGTCCGACGAGTGGCCCCGGGCCCGGGTGATGCGGGGGGCCCGCCAGAAGGGCACCCGCTACTTCGGCCCCTACGGCCACGCCTACGCCATCCGGGAGACGCTCGACCTGCTGCTACGCACGTTCCCCATCCGCACCTGCACCGACAACAAGTTCCAGCGCCACGCCCGGCTGGGCCGTCCCTGCCTGCTGTTCCACATCGAGAAGTGCTGTGGGCCGTGCACCGAGCCGATCGAGCGGCCGGAGTACATGCAGCTGGTGGTGGAGCTGGCCCAGTTCCTGGAGGGTGACACCGACCCGGTGGTCAAGCGGCTGGAGGCCGACATGCTGGCCGCCTCCGACCAACTGGAGTACGAGCGGGCGGCCCGACTGCGCGACCGGCTGGGCACCGTCCGCAAGGCCATCGAGAAGCAGCAGATGGTGGTGGAGGGCGGCGACGACCTCGACGTGGTCGGCATCGCCGACGACGAGCTCGAGGCGTCGGTGCAGGTCTTCTTCGTGCGCCGGGGCCGGGTCCTGGGCCGGAAGGGCTTCATCGCCGACAAGGTGGAGGACCTCACCCCCAACCAACTGGTGTCGAAGGTGCTGGAGGGCCTCTACGACGAGGAGCCGGCGCTGGGCTTCCCCCGTCAGGTGCTGGTGCCCTACGAGCCCGACGAGCCGAGTCTCTATGAGGAGTGGCTGACCGAGCGGCGGGGGAGCAAGGTCACGGTGCGGGTGCCCAAGCGGGGCGACCGCCGGGAGCTGCAGGAGACGGTCACCCGCAACGCCAAGGAGGAGTTCGCCCGGCACCGACTGCGCCGGGCTGCCGACCACAACAGCCGGTCGAAGGCGCTCAACGAGCTGCAGGACGCGCTGGGCCTACCGGAGGCCCCGCTGCGCATCGAGTGCTACGACATGAGCCACATCCAGGGCACCGACTACGTCGGTTCGATGGTGGTGACCGAGGACGGCCTACCCCGCAAGAGCGAGTACCGCCGCTTCAAGGTGAAGGAGGTGGCCGGCAACGACGACTTCGCCGCCATGCGGGAGGTGCTGACCCGCCGCCTCACCGCCTACCTGGCCGAGCGGGACCGGCCCCATGGCGAGCGCCCCGGGCGGTTCCAGTACCCGCCCCAGCTGCTGCTGGTCGACGGGGGGAAGGGCCAGCTGAGCGTGGCCGTCGAGGTGCTGGAGGAGCTGGGCCTGCAGGACGAGATCCCGGTGGCGTCCCTGGCCAAGCGCTTCGAGGAGGTCTACGTGCCGGGCCGGTCGGAGCCGGTGCAGCTCGACCGCCACTCCGAGGCGCTCTACCTGCTGCAGCGCATCCGGGACGAGGCTCACCGCTTCGCCATCACCTACCACCGCAGCCTGCGGGACAAGCGCATGACGGTGTCGGCCCTCGACGGCGTGCCTGGCCTCGGGCCGACCCGCCAGACGCGGCTGCGCAAGGAGCTCGGTGGCATCAAGGCCATCCAGGCCACCTCCCTGGAGGACCTCAAGTCGCTCTCCTGGTTGCCCGACCCCGTCGCCACCGCCCTCTACGAGCACCTCCACTCGCCGGCCCGCTGAGCCGCCCCCGTTCTGTGTCGGATCTGCCCCGCCACACGGGGCAGATCCGACACAGAACGAGAGGGGCTTCCGGCGGCGAGACTGTGGATGTGGAAGCCGCCGGGCAGGACGAGCAGCTC
>DASXLH010000117.1:0-8360 GCA_036496335.1 Acidimicrobiales bacterium | reverse complement strand
CGCGCCGGGTCACGCGGGCTCGGGAATGTGATGTTGGTAGAAGACGAAGGCGCTGCGACGGGGCCCCTCCGTCGAGTTGCGCCCGCCGGCATGGAAGAGCCGGGCATCGCGCAGGAGCAGGGATCCAGGCGGGCCAACCGTGACGACCTCATCCGGGCCGGGAACCTCGGAACCAGGGATCGGAACCTCGGACCCCGGGGGTGCACCCGAGCGGTGGGAACCGGGCAGGACCCGGGTCGCGCCGTTGTCGGCCGTGAACTCGTCGAGGTACCACGTCGCGGTCACCCCAGCCTCGGGCGCGGCGCCATGGTCGGGATGAAGCCGCTGCTCCCCGTGGCCGGGGTCCGGATCCCGTAGGTCGACGTGCCCGACCTCGAAGGTCGAACCGAGCAGCTGCAGCGCTGCGTCGACCACGACGCGGTGACGCCAGCACACGGCGAATACGTCGTTGTCGTTCTCGGCCTTCGTCCGCCGGGTCCCCAGTTCGTGGAGCCCGGAGCGTGGATCCTCCGCTACGAGCCGCTCGAACTCGCTGATGAGCCGCTCGACCTCCGTGATGGGAAGGAGGCCCGGCACGACGACGAAGCCGTGCTCGTCGAGCGCAGCCAACTCATCCGTGGTGGCGCCACGACCGAACGCGAACTCCGCGTCCCGGTCGAGCTGGACCTCGATCCCCATTCCCGAAGTCTGTAGGAGACACCGGGCGGACGCCCGGCCTGGACCGCCACAGGACGTGCCCTGTCAGTGGCGGCGGGTCACCTTGAGGCCACCTGGGTTGCGCAGGCGTCGGTTCCTCCGCTGGTGCAGCTGCCGGTTGGAGAGCGGCCGGAGCTCGGCGTAGGCGGCCACGAGCGCGGCCCGGATGTTGACGGCGGTGATGAGCGGGTCGTCGTCCTCTTGGATCACCCGGTCGACGAGCTCGAGGTCGAGCTGGTCCCAGGCCGTCGCCCGCATGGTCTCGAGGGTGTCCATCACGTTCTCACGGGTCGGCTGGGCGGTCTTGTAGAGGATCGAGGCCGCCGAGCGGGCTTCGGCGACGAACGCCAGGCTGTCGTCGAGCATGGCGAACCAGTCTGCGTTCGGCCCGAGCGTCAGACCGCCCCCACTTCCCAGGGCGCCGGTCACCACCGTGAGGACGGGAAGGGGGTAGCCGATCCCTCTGGCTATGGCCCGGGCGATGCGGAGCATCTGGTTCTGCTCCTCCCCGGCGATGGTCGGCTTGGCCCCCAGGGTGTCAGTGAAGAACACCGCCGGGAGGCGCAACCGCTCACCCGTGTCGAGCATTCGTTCCAGGTACTCGTAGTCGGCCGGCGCCGGGCTGGCCGGGATGCGGCGCAGACCATCCATCGAACGCTGGTAGCTGGCCTGGCCACCGATCACGAGGAATCGCTGCCGGTCGATCCGACCGAGGCTGGCGATGATCGCCGGGTAGTGCAGCTTGTCGCCGACGACGTGGGCGTTGTAGAGCGGCACGACGTCGGCGAACACCTGGCCGGTGAAGTACTCGGCGTCGGGGCGAGCTGCGCTCCGGACCAACCGGTCGTAGCGCGCGTAGAGCTCCTCTGCCGTCGGGCGCGGCCGGTCGCCCTCGACGGCCAGCCCGTCCTCGGACGGCGGATCCGACGCCGCCGCTTCGTCGACCTCACGCAGGCGGCGGACCGGGACCGCCGGCGGGACGAAACCGGACCGATCGAGGAGCTCGATCCGGGAGTCCCGCGCCGCGTCGAGGTCGAGGATCGTCTCCACGGGCGAGATCGACGGGAAGCGGCGCGTCCGGCCGGTCGGAGGCCGCGTCACCTGCAGCAGGCGATCCAGATACGAGAGCGCCTCGCTCCCGCCGGCCACGATCACGTCGACGTTCCGGTTCACGGCGTGGGACTCGACCCGCTGGCGCCCCGTCTCCACCGGCACGCCTTCGTAGGCCTCGATCACGTTCGGGCCCGAGAACCCGTACTCGGTGCCTTCGATGCCCACCACGACGTCCGCCAGCGGGGCCACGCTGGCGGAGATGCCGCCCCAGACCTGACCGAGGAGGAGCGCGATGTTCGCACGTTCGCCGTGGGACTTGAACTGCTCCAACGCGTGCACTGCCCGCTGCATCTGGATGAGCCCGGCGTAGTTCTCGTGCTGACGCACGCCGCTCGAGGTGTAGATCGTGACCAGTGGCAGCTCTCGTCGGATGGCGAGGTCGGCCGCCATCTGGAACTTCTCGCCCGACACGGCACCGAACGAGCCGGCGAAGAAGTCCCAGTCCATGGCGTAGAGGACGACGGGCGTCTCCCCCACCGTGGCCAATCCGAACGCCGCGGACTCGTGCTTCCCCTTCTTCGCCTCGTTGGCAAGCTTGTGCCCAAGGGTCTCGATCCGGCCGTCCGGCAGACGCCGGAGAAGGCCGATCAGATCGTGCTCGATGGTCGAGCGGGCATAGCGCTCCTTGAAGTCCATCGCTTCCAGGAGCGAGTCGCGCATCGCCCGGATCGCCGGCGCCGTCAGCTTCGGGGTGGGGCCGACCAGCTGCTCGGTGAACGACGGCGGCTCGCACGGCTTACGGAGCTCGAGATCGACCACCGGCCACTCGCCGGCGCAGGCCGCCAGCTCGTAGGCCTCGTGATCAGGTCCTTCCCGAGCAGGCCCGTAGATCCCGTGCCCGAGCGTCACCGCTCAATGGTGGGGCACCCACGCCTCCGAAGCGCGGACCATCTGACAACGGGTCGGTACGGACGTCGATGCCGGGCCGGGCACCATGCGGAGCGGGAGAGACCGACCGGCCGGTTCACCGCGAGGTCGTGCCCGCGATGCGTTCCACGTCCCACACGTGATGGATGGTGTCGTGGACCATGTAGCGGGCGATGGAGTCGACGGTGAACGAAGCGCCATCGCTTCGACGACCGGGCCGCTCCCACTGCTGGTTCTCGACCCGGTCGAGTCGTGAGGCCAGACCCTCGGCGGCGTCAGCCAGCTCCCCGACGACCTGTGCCGGCTCCTGTTCGTCGCACGCGTCCTCGAGCGCCGAAGCGTCCTGATCCCAGTTGAGGAACATCGGATCGTCCTCGTCGAGCATCAGCTCCAGGCGACCGAGATAGCGGCGGTAGACGTCCCGGACGTGGCAGGCGTACTCGAGCGAGGACCAGGTGGCGTCGTTCGGCCGACCTGGGCTGACCAGCCCCCCTCGAAGGAGCGCCTGCCATGCCGCGGCGTTGCCGCGGACCAGGCCGGCGACGTCGGCCGCGCTCGTCGTGCTGGCGTCGAAGCCGCACTCGCCGCACGGTCGGTGCAGCACCCAGGTCCAGTCCTTCTCGTCGGGGACGATCACGGACGGGAGGGTAGGCAGCCACGCCGCCCCAGGATCCGGATTCCGCGACCCACCGGGTCCCGCCGGACCTACCTTGCTCGCATGCTGAGCTTCGGCGTCAGTGCGTCGTACGCCGCCGTCGGGCCGGAGTGGCGAGCGTTCATCCGTCGGGCCGAGCAGTGGGGCTTCAGCACCCTGTACGTGGCCGACCACGTCGGCATGCTCGACCCCTTCGTCGCGCTCACGGCCGCGGCCGGCGAGTCGAACCATCTCGCCCTCGGCACCTACGTGCTGAACATCGAGTTCTGGAACCCGCTCCTGTTGGCTCGATCAGCCGCCACCCTCGATCTGCTGTCCGAGGGGAGGCTCGTGCTTGGACTGGGCGCCGGGCACGCCGAGGTCGAGTTCCGTCAGGCCGGGCTCGCGTATCCGGCTCCCGCCGAGCGGGTGACGAAGCTGGAGCGAACCGTCGACGTGTTGGCGCGACTCCTGGGCGGTGAGACGGTCGACGACGACCGGCTCGGACTCGCCGGCGCCGGCACCGGCATCCCCCCGGCGCGGCCACAGGTGCCGATCCTGATCGGCGGCAACGGACGACGGGTGCTGTCGTTGGCCGGCCGCTCGGCCGACGTCGCCGGGATCGTGGGGTTCCGTTCCGGGACCGGCCAGGTCCACACCGACCTCAGCCATTGGACGTGGGATGGCCTTGCGGACCGGATCGATGTGGTCCGGACGGCGGCCGAGGACAGGCTGACGGGTCCCGCCTTCGACCTCCTCGTCCAACGGGTCGTCGTTACCGGCGACCGGGAGGCCGCCGCCCAGGAGCTGGCCCAGGCGACCGGTCGCGACGCCGGCGCGCACCTTGCGAGCCCGTTCCTGCTCCTCGGGACGGAGGAGGAGATCGCGGCCCAGCTCCAGCGGCTGGAGGCCGAGCCCGGCGTGTCCGCCATCACGGTCTTCGCCCCCTACGCCGAGGTCCTCGCCCCGATCATCGAGCGACTCGGCCCAGGCTGAGGACGCAGGCGGTCTGCCCCGACGTCAGCCCACCAGGGGGTCGGCGTGATCCTCCCACTCGAGGCGGGGGACATCGCCCCAGAGGCGCTCGAGCTCGTAGAACGCCCTCGTCTCGTCGAGGAAGACGTGCACGACCACATCGCCGAAGTCGAGGAGCACCCAGTGGAGATCGTCGAGGCCCTCCGAGCGGAGCGGTCGTCCGGCACCGGCCATGCGCAGCCGGTCGCCGACCTCCTCGGCGACGGTGCGGACCTGCCGGGTGTTCGGCGCGCTCGTCACCACGAAGTACTCCACGATGCCGAGGACCTCGCCGACATCGAGCACCAGGGTGTCCTGCCCGAGCTTCTCGGCGGCGGCGTGGGCCGCCACGAGCGCCTTGTCGGTGCTGGTGAGCTGATCGGCCGGGAGAGCGGTGCTGGTGAGCGTGCGAGTCGGTTCCCGAATGGTGGTCCCCTTAGGACTTGGGCGAATAGGTCGGGCGTTGGTGTGAACGAGTCTTCGTTCGGCGCCATGGCGCCGAAACAGGGCAGTGTTCTCATTGGGAGCCTCGCCTCTCGGCTCGGCTCCTTGGTCAGGTCTGTGATCCGTCGCCGGAACGGTACAGACCATGCGCCCGCACATACCCGATCACCGGGTCGGGAAGGAGCCAGTCGACGGGCCGCCCGGAGGCCAGCCGGTCACGCAGGTCGCGGCTCGAGATGTCGAGCAGGGGCGTGTCGACCGTCCGGTGGCGCCAGCCCGGGGGCGGGACCACCGGCCCGGAGCCGGGACGGGCCAGGATCGCCAGCGTGGCCAGGGCACGGACCTCGTCCAGCCGCCTCCAGCTGCCCAGGCCGGCGGCGACGTCGGCGCCGACCAGCAGCACGAGCTCCCGGCCCGGATGGCGTCGGGCCAGCTCAGCGAGGGTGTCGGCCGTGTAGGTGGGACCGCCCCGGTCGATCTCGCACCCCTCGGCCTCGAGCCCCACGACGCCGGCGACGGCGGCCTCGACCATGGCGAGGCGGTCGGCCGCCGGGGCGATCACCTCGCCGGCCTTCTGCCAGGGATCGGCGGCCACCACCAGCAGGACGGTCTCGAGCCCGAGGGCGACCCGGGCGTCGGCGGCGGCGACGAGGTGGCCGATGTGCGGGGGGTCAAATGTTCCCCCGAACACGCCGATAGGTGTCATCGTGGGTAGTGCCTACTGCATTGCGCCGATCGTCCGTACGACTCACGGTACGACCGGCCTCCGATGCGTGACGGCAGTCACGCCCGCCCCCGGAATGACACGGGTGTGACGAGTGTTGGGAAACCATGCGATGAGAGATTCAGTAGGTCAGTACCTCCACGAGATCGGTGCGGTGCCGCTGCTCGACGCGGCCAAGGAGCGGGAGCTCTCGCAGATCATCGAGCGTGGCCGCGAAGCGCAGACCCAGCTCGACGCTGGTGAGCGCGGCGTCGAGCTCAAGCGGGCGGTCCGGGCGGCCGCCGTCGCCAAGGACCACTTCATCCGGGCCAACCTCCGGCTCGTGGTGAGCATCGCCCGCCGCTACCCCCTCCCGGCCGGGATGGACCTCCTCGACCTCGTCCAGGAGGGCAACCTGGGCCTCGAGCACGCCGTCGACAAGTTCGACTGGCGCAAGGGCTTCAAGTTCTCCACCTACGCCACCTTCTGGATCCGCCAGTCGATCGGCCGAGCCCTCGACCAGAAGGCCAGCCTCGTCCGGCTCCCCAGCGAGCGCTCCGCCCAGCTCCGGGCCGCGCTGCGACAGGTGTCCGGCGAGGGCGACGACCTCGACGCCGAGCTCGCCCACCTTCACCGGCTCTCCACACCCACCAGCCTCGACCGCACGGTCGGCGAAGACGGCGACCAGGAGCTGGTCGATCTCCTTCCGGCGTCGATGCCGGGGCCCGAGGCCATCGTGCTCGACGCGATGGAGGGCCAGATGGTCGACGATCTTCTCAACCGCCTCGACGACCGGTCCAAGCTGGCCGTCGAGCACCGGTTCGGGCTCCACGACGGTGAGAAGCACAGCTTCCGCGAGGTCGGCGAGGTGCTCGGCGTCACCGCCGAGGCCGCCCGCCGAATCGTGAAGCGCGCCGTCGACGAGCTCAAGGTCGACGCCGAAGCCCTCACGGCCGCCTGAGTCGGTCTTCGCCGGCATGGACGTCGCCGAAGCCACGGCCTTCATCCGTGAGCACCACCGCGCCGTCCTGGCGACGACGCGGCGCGACGGCCGGCCGCAGCTCTCCCCCGTGTCGGTCGGCATCGACGACGACGGCTTCGCCGTGATCTCCACCCGGGAGACGGCGGTCAAGACCAAGCACCTGACCCGTGACCCCTACGCATCGCTGTGCGTGTTCACGGGCGACTTCTTCGGTCGCTGGGCCCAGGTGGAGGGTCCGGTCGAGATCATCCACCTGCCGGAAGCGATGGAGCACCTGGTGGCGTACTACCGGAGCCTCTCCGGCGAGCATCCTGACTGGGACGACTACCGGGCCGCCATGGTCCGCGACCGCAGGGTGATGCTCCGGCTGCGCATCGAGCGGGCCGGCCCCACCATCTCGGGCTGACTGGGCGAGCCGCCGTCAGGCCGCTCGTCGGCGGTCCGGAACTGTCTTTGGGCGACGCCCGGCTGGCCCTAGCCTTGGCCGCCGTGAGCAGCACCTGGACACCCGCCACCTGGCGGGAGCACCCCGCCGGCCAGCAACCCGACTGGCCCGACCCGGCCGCCCTCGACCGGGCCGTCAAGGAGCTCGCCACCTATCCCCCGCTGGTCTTCGCCGGCGAGGCCCGAACGCTCACCGACGACCTCGCCCGGGTCAGCCGGGGCGAGGCCTTCCTACTGCAGGCCGGCGACTGCGCCGAGTCGTTCGACGACTTCTCGGCCGACACCATCCGGGACAAGCTCAAGGTGATCCTGCAGATGGCGGCCGTCCTCACCTACTCCTCCGGGGTCCCGGTGGTGAAGGTGGGCCGCATCGCCGGTCAGTACGCGAAGCCCCGCTCGTCGGCCACCGAGACGCTGGGGGGCGTGGAGCTCCCGTCCTTCCGTGGCCACATCGTCAACGACATCGCGCCCACCCCGGCCGCCCGGGTGCCCGATCCCGACCGTCTGATCACCGCCTACCACCAGTCCTCGGCCACCCTCAACCTCGTCCGGGCCTTCACCAAGGGGGGCTTCGCCGACCTCGCCCGCGTCCACGCCTGGAACCAGGAGTTCGTGGCGTCCAGCGCGGAGGGGCGCCGTTACGAGGTGATCGCCGACGAGATCGAGCGGGCCCTGCGCTTCATGCGGGCGTGCGGCATCGATCTCGAGACCGAGCACCAGCTCCATCAGGTCGACTTCTACACCAGCCACGAAGCCCTGGTCCTGGGCTACGAGGAGGCCCTCACCCGGCAGGACTCGCTGACCGGCGACTGGTACGACTGCTCGGCCCACATGCTCTGGATCGGCGAGCGGACCCGGGAGCTCGACGGGGCCCACATGGCCTTCCACGAGGGCATCCGCAACCCGGTCGGCTGCAAGATCGGCCCCACCATGACGCCGGCCGAGGTCGTCTCGGTGTGCGAGCGGCTCAACCCGACACGGATCCCCGGTCGGCTGACCCTCATCACCCGGATGGGTGCCTCCACCGTCGGCCAGGTGCTGCCACCGGTGCTCGAGGCCGTGCGCGACGCCGGACACCCGGTCGTCTGGGCCTGCGACCCGATGCACGGCAACACCTTCGTCTCCTCCGGCGGGCGCAAGACCCGCCACTTCGACGACGTCCTGGCCGAGATCGCCGGCTTCTTCGCCGCCCACGCCGCCGCCGGCACCTGGCCGGGTGGCGTCCACATCGAGCTCACCGGGGACGACGTCACCGAGTGCCTCGGCGGCGGCGAGAAGCTGGTCGATGCCGACCTCGACGACCGCTACGAGACGATGTGCGATCCCCGCCTCAATGCCGGGCAGAGCCTGGACCTCGCCTTTCAAGTGGCTGAGCTGCTCCGCCGCTGACGCATCGGGTGTGGGGTATGCCGCTGACCTGCGGTTTCTCCCTCCGATCCCCACCGAAACAGTGGGGAATTGCG
>DASXLH010000116.1:0-10764 GCA_036496335.1 Acidimicrobiales bacterium | reverse complement strand
TCTGGTCCAACCCGCCGATCCGGATCGGGAAGGTGGCGCTGCACGAGTTGCTCCTGCGGTGGTTGGCCCGGCTCGACCACGACGCCGAAGCCGTCGTCGTCGTGCAGCGTCACCTCGGGGCCGACTCGCTGGCCGAGTGGCTGCGCGGGCAGGGTTGGGCGGTGCAGCGCCTCGGATCCCGCATGTCGTACCGCTTGCTCCAGCTCGGGCCAGCCCCCGCCCCGACGCCGGGGACGTACGGGTGAAGCCGCTCAACGACACCGGCGTCAAGCGGCTCAACCGGGAGTGGCGACACCGCACCGAGGGCCGCCTCGCCCTCCTCCTCGACGACGTGCAGACGCCGTTCAACGTGGGCGCCATCGTCCGGACCGCCGCCGCCGAGCGGGTCGAGCACCTCTACCTGGCGGGCGCCACCGACGCTCCCACCCACCCCAAGGCCCGCAAGCTGTCCATGGGCACCGACCGCTACCTGGAGTGGTCGGCGTACGCCCGTGGCGTCGAGGCCGCCACCGCCGCCCGCGCCGACGGCTTCCGGCTGGTGGCGGTCGAGCTGGCCGACGAGGCCCGTCCCCTGCACGAGCTGGATCTGCTGGGCGACGTGTGCCTGGTCATCGGCCACGAGGACCGGGGCGTGTCGGCCGCCGTCCTGGCGGTGTGCGACGCCGCCGGCTACATCCCCCAGCTCGGCCGGGTCGGCTCGCTCAACGTCGCCCACGCCGCCACCATCGCCATCTACGAGACCCGCCGCCAGGCCTGGACGGCCGCCCCCTGACGCTCCCCGGCCCGCTTTCTGGCGCGCTGCGCACCTCGGCGGTCGCGAATCCGCCACAGAGCAATCGTCGGGCCGCCCGTCATCCGTTTGTGGCGTGTCAACGACCGTCTGGGTCGTGAGCCCGCCAGAAAGCGCCAGGGACGCCGACGGGGCTCAGACCCGGGGCGGGTCGACGGCGATGCGCAGGCGGCGGCCGGGCGGGCGGGGCACGCCCAGCAGGGCGGCGCTGAGTCGGTCGTGGTCGTCGGTCCGGACGAGCCAGGCCCCCTCGACCGGGCCGAGGATCTCGACCGTCGACGTTGCCCGGAGGCTCTCGACGTAGTCGTCGGCGGCCTCGCCCGAGACCCGGGCCATGGCCGAGAACGGCGGCCACCGCAAGGACCGACGGCGATCAGCCTCGACCGCCGACGCCAGTCCCGGGTCGGCGTGCAGCGCCGCCTGGACCACGTCGTGGCGGGGCAGGCGGGTCTGCAGGACCAGCCGTCCGCCCGCCGACCGGGGACCCAGCAGCCGCGCGCCCTGGGCCACGAGCGCCATGGCCTCCTGGGCAGCCCGGTAGCGAGGGGCGAGCAGCTCGGCGTCGAGGTCGAGGAAGGCCACGGCGTCAGCGTGATCGACCCGGCGCAGCACCGCCTCCGTCCCCACGAGGACGGAGGCGGTGGGCACGGCGTCGCTGTCCCCGGTGACCTCCCCCACCGGGGTACCGGCCAGGCGCTCGAGGTCCTCCCGGGCCCGGGTCGTCCCCAGCCGGCGGAGCTTGAGCGCGGCGGAACCGCACGCCAGGCACACGAACGGACGGGTGGCCTCGCACCTCGGGCACACCAGGACCCCGTCCTCACCGCCCGCCACGGCCGCCCCGCAGCGCTCGCAACGGGCCAGCTCGGCGCAGGACCGGCAGGCCAGGAGACGAGCCCGGCCCTTCCGGTTGAGTACGCACACCACCCGCCGGCCGGAGCGCACCAGGTCGACCAGCCGAGTCGAGTACAGATCGGACCGGAGGGGATCCTCCTGGCGACGGTCGATCACGTCGACCACGGGCCAGCCGGCCCGTTCCGCGGCCCGGCCGGCGGTGCGGGGTGGGCCCCACCGCTGCGCCTCCAGCGACGGGCAGGGAGAGACGAGGATGCAGCGCGCCCCGGCCCGGGCGGCCCGCTCGACCGCCACTTCACGGGCGTGCCAGGTGGGAGCGGCCTCCTCCTGGAGCATCTCCTCGTGCTCGTCGAGCACCACCATCGCCGTCAGGCCGGGACATGGCCCCCAGGCCGCGGCCCGGGCGCCGAGCACCACCTGGGCGCCGGCCCGTGCCCGGGCCCACTCCCGCGGCAGCAGGGCGGTGACCACTCCCGCCTGCCGCAGCTCGGCGGCGAGGGTGGCGGCTTCGGCCTGGGTGGCTGCCACCACCAGGGTCGGACCGGTCGATGCGGCGGCGCGAACCGCCGCGACGCGGTCGGAACCGGGTGGCAGTCGGAGGGCAACCGGACCGTGGGCGGCGGCGGCGAGGACGTCCCGGAGCAGCGGGTCGTCGGGCCCGGGCAGGACGGTCGGCTCGACCGGCACCGGCAGCCCCAGCACCCGGTTGGGGGGCGAGGCGGTGCGCAGGAAGTGCACGGGTCGGCCGGCCCAGCGGGTGGCGGCCCAGTCCGCCAGCTCCAGCACCGCCGGCTCGGGACCCCATCCGCTGATCCGGCTCAGCGGGCGCAACGCCACACCCGGGAGCGGGGCCGGTCCGATTGCGGAGATCCACCCTCCGACCTGACGGCCGTGCAGAGGCACCCGGACCGGCGCGCCGACCCGGGCCGCCCCCTCGAAGGAGGGCGGCACCAGGTAGTCGAACTCGCGCTCGACGGCGGGCTCGTCGATCACCACCCGGACCGTGCCCGTGGCCACGGTTCCGGTCGTGCCCGGCGCGGCCTCCGGGGACGCCGCCGGAACGGTGGTCAGAGACCCAGCGCCGACTTGAGGTCGTCGAGTCGGCTGACGTGCTCCCAGGTGAACTCCGGCTCGCTGCGCCCGAAGTGGCCGTAGGCCGCCGTCTTGCGGTAGATCGGCCGGCGCAGGTCGAGGTCGCGCAGGATGGCAGCGGGGCGCAGGTCGAACAGCTCCTTCACGACCGCCTCGAGCTTGGCCGGGTCGACCGTCTCGGTGCCGAACGTCTCGATCAGCAGCGACACCGGCCGGGCCACACCGATGGCATAGGCGACCTGCACCTCGCACCGGCTGGCGGCGCCGGAGGCGACCACGTGCTTGGCCACCCACCGGGCGGCGTAGGCAGCTGACCGGTCGACCTTCGACGGGTCCTTGCCGGAGAAGGCGCCCCCGCCGTGGCGGGCCATCCCGCCGTAGGTGTCGACGATGATCTTGCGCCCCGTCAGGCCGGTGTCGGCGTGGGGGCCGCCCAGCTCGAAGCTGCCGGTGGGGTTGACGAACACCTGGAAGTCGTCGCCCCGGAACTGCGCCGGGAGTAGCGGCTGGATGACGTGCTCGATCATGTCGGGCTTGATGAGCGTCTCGGCGTCGAGTCCCGGCTGGTGCTGCGTCGAGATCAGGACGGTGCGCAGCCGGACCGGGCGGCCGTCCTCGTAGTCGATCGTGACCTGGGTCTTCCCGTCGGGCCGCAGGTAGGGAAGGATCCCGGCCTTGCGGACCTCGGCGAGGCGGTGGGCCAGCCGGTGCGACAGCCAGATCGGCATCGGCATGAGGTCGTCGGTGTCGTCGCAGGCGTAGCCGAACATCATCCCCTGGTCGCCGGCGCCCTGGGCGTTGAGCTCGTCCTCGCCGGAGGTCCCGGCCCGGCGCTCGAAGGCCAGGTCGACGCCCTGGGCGATGTTGGGCGACTGCTCGTCGAGGGAGACCATCACCCCGCAGGTGTTGCCGTCGAAGCCGAAGGACTCCCGGTCGTAGCCGATCTGGCACACCGTCTCACGAGCGATCTTCGGGATGTCGACGTAGGCGTCGGTGGTGATCTCGCCCGCCACGACCACGAGCCCGGTCGTGAGCATGGTCTCGCAGGCCACCCGGCCCGTGGGGTCCTCGGCCAGGATCGCGTCGAGCACGGCGTCGGAGATCTGGTCGGCCATCTTGTCCGGATGGCCCTCGGTGACCGATTCCGACGTGAAGGTGAAGCTCACGGTTGTCCCTTTCGGATTGTGACGACGGTGTCGATGACCGCCCGAGCCACGGAGCGCTTGTCCGTGAGCGGGACATCTTCGCGGCTCCCGTCGGCACGGAGAAGCACCACCGCGTTGGTGTCGTGCTCGAAACCGGCTCCGGGCGCCGAGACGTCGTTGGCGACGATGAGGTCGAGGTTCTTGCTCCGCAACTTGTTCGACGCCTGCGCGACCAGATCCTGCGTCTCGGCCGCGAAGCCGACCAGCGTCTGGCCGTCCGGCTTGACCGCGCCGAGGCCGGCCAGGATGTCGGGCGTGGGCTCGAGGACCACCTCGGGCGGGCCGTCGGCCTTCTTGAGCTTGTCGTCGGCTCGGACCTTCGGGCGGAAGTCGGCGACCGCCGCCGCCATGACGACGATTTCGGCGGTCGGCGCCGACGACGACACCGCCGCCTGCATCTCGGCCGCCGACTCCACCGCGATGACCTCGATCCCGCTCGACACCGGCAGGTGGACGGTGCTCACCAACGTCACCACCGCCCCTCGCGACGCCGCCTCCTCGGCCACGGCATAGCCCTGCTTGCCCGAGGACCGGTTGCCGACGTAGCGGACCGGGTCGATGGCCTCGCGGGTGCCGCCGGCGGTGACCAGCACGCGCAGCCCGGTGAGATCGCCTCCGGACCCTCCGGTGCCGCCCAACACCGCGTCGCAGGCCGCCACGATGTCGGCGGGCTCCGCCAGGCGACCCACGCCCGTGTCGCCCCCGGCCAACTGGCCCGAGACGGGTCCGACCACCGTCACGCCCCGCTCCCGGAGCAGAGCCACGTTGGCCTGCACCGCCGGCTGCTCCCACATCTCGGTGTGCATGGCCGGACACACGATGACCGGTGCCCTCGAAGCCAGCAGCGTGGCGACCAGGAGGGTGTCGGACAGGCCCAGCGCGTACGAAGCCAGCACCCGGGCCGTCGCCGGCGCTACCACGATCAGATCGGCGGACTGGCCGAGATGGGTGTGGGGGCTGGGCTCCGGGCTGTCCCAGAGGGTCGTGCGGGCCGGCTCGGAGGCCAACGCCGAGAACGTGAGCGGGGTGACGAAGCGATGGGCGTCAGGCGTCAGCACCGGGCTGACGTGCGCGCCGGCATCGACGAGACGGCGGCAGATCTCGATCGCCTTGTAGGCGGCGATGCCACCGGAGACGCCGAGCACCACACGGCGCCCGTCCAGCAAGCGAGCTAGTCCTCGTCGCCGAGCGCGACCTCGGCGGCGTCGGCGGCCGCCTGGGCCTCGGCCGCCGCCAGCGCGACGGGATCGATGCGCACGAAGGTGATCTTGTCGGCCCCGATCTCCTCGAAGGAGATCGACAGGGGCTTGCGGGCCGTCGACGCCACCTGGGGCGGCACCAGCGACCCGAGGCCCTCACCCAGCTGGTTGAAGTAGGCGTTGACCTGCCGAGCCCGGCGCGCCGCCAGCGTGACCAGGGAGAACTTGGAGTCGACCCGGTCGAGCAGCTCTTCGATCGGGGGGTAGATCATCGTGTCTTGGCGCCATGACATCCTCGGGAGGGTACTCGGCCCGGCTGCTCATCCCGTGTTCGCTCGGGTCTGGTCTCGCCGGCGGGGACGGGGCCTGTCCCGCATGGGGCCCTTCCCACCAGGATCCTCCCACTTCGTGGGCCCCTCCTGGCGGGCCCCTCCCGTGCGGGCCACCCGTCTCCGCCTACGTCAGTGGCCTCCTCCGCCTGCCCAGCGGTTTCGACGGGGCCACCCTTCTCGTCGAAGGGGCCTCCCTTGGTGTCTCCGGGGTTGGTCCGACGGTCCTGCGGTGTTGGGTCAGTCCGCTTGGTTGGCTCAATCCGTCTTGGTTCTGGCTTCTTCTATGAGGTTTTGGATGGTTTTTATGGCTTGGTCGAGATTGTCGTTGACTACCTCTTTGGCTCCCAGGTTGGTGGCGGCTTGGGCCTCTTCGGCGGCCTTGGCCAGGCGGAGCCGGACCGTCTCCTCGGGGTCGCCGCGGCCACGGAGGCGGCGCTCCTGCTCCTCGGCCGAGGGAGGAACGACGAAGACAATCAGCGCTTCGGGGTGGTCGGCGTGCACCTGGGCCGCGCCCTGGACCTCGATCTCGAGCACGAGGTCCGAACCGATGGGCGCCTCGGGGAGCGGGGTGCCGTAGAGGTTCCCCAGGAACTCGGCGTGCTCCAGGAACCCGCCGGCGGCGGCGTGGTCCTCGAAGCGTGCACGGTCGACGAACACGTAGGCGTCGTCGGCCTCGCCGGGGCGTCGAGGTCGGGTGGTCCACGACCGGCTGAGCCAGAGGTGGGGGTCGGCCGCCACGAGGCGCTCGACGATCGTCCCCTTCCCGACCCCACCCGGGCCGGAGATGACGATGATCAGGACTGGACCGAGAGGTGCTCGAGCAGCCGGCGGCGCTGCTGCTCGCCCAGACCCTGGATGCGGCGCGTCTCGCTGATCTCGCACTCCTCGAGGAGCCGGCGGGCCTTGACCTTGCCGAGCCCGGGGAGCGACTCCAGCACGGCCAGCACCTTCATCTTGCCGGCCATCTCGTCGTCCTTGGCCTGCACGAGGAGCTCCTCGAAGGTGAGCGACCCCATCTTCAGGCGCTCCTTGAGCTCCGCCCGGACGCGACGCGCGAGGGCGGCCTTCTCGAGTGCGGCCTGGCGCTGCTCGGGAGACAGAACTGGCGGGAGAGGCATGGTTCGGACCTTAGAGGAAGCCACACGACCGTCCCGCGCGCACCCCCGACCTGACCGTCTCCGGCGCGCCGACGACCGACCCCTCCTACAACCCGCCGACGAGCTCGGCGGCGGCGGCCACGGGGTCGGCGGCATCGGTGACCACGCGGCCGATGACGAGCAGGTCGGCACCGGCCGCCAGCGCCTCGCCGGGCGTCGTCACGCGGGCCTGGTCGTGGACGGGTGCGCCGGGCGGTCGGGTGCCCGGCACGACGAGCGTCAACCGGGGAGCGAGAAGCCGCACGCCAGCGATATCGGTACCGGCGCAGACGAGGCCGCCGGCGCCGGCTTCGATGGCGGTGGCCACGCGGTTCGGCAACACGTGCGGCGGCGCGCCGTTGTCGCTCGTCAGCACCGTCACCGCCAGAGGGACGGCGTGGTCGAAGCCAGCCGCCTCCGCTCCCTCGCGGAAGCCCTCGACCCCGGCCCGCACCATCACCGGTCCGCCCATGGCGTGGATCGTGAGATAGCGCGCCCCGTAGGCCCCTACCACCCTGGCCGCCTTGTGCACCGTCGTGGGGATGTCGTGGAGCTTGAGGTCGAGGAACACGTCGTAGCCGAGATCCATGAGCGAGCTCACGGCATCCGGCCCGGCCGCGCTGAACAGCTCGAGGCCCACCTTGGCGACGCCGAAGTAGGGCTCCAGGTCACGAGCCAGTCGTAGGGCGGAGACCAGGTCGTCGACGTCGAGCGCCAGTGCAAGGTGGGGTCGGGCGTCGACGGCGGTGGTCATGGGTGCTCCTGGGGTCGGTTGGCAGTCGGGTTCATCCGGGCTCGGTTCCGCTCGCGGCTCGGATCGCGCCGACGAGGTCTGTGACGCACCGGTGGCCACGGGCGCGCATCCAGCGGGCCAGGTCCTGTTGCACGGACAGCGGCGCCCGCGGGTCGGCGAAGGTGGCCGTTCCCACTTCGACCGCGGACGCGCCGACGAGCAGCATGGCGGCGGCCGATGCCCCGTCCCGGACGCCGCCGACGCCCACGATCGGGACCGCCGGCAGTCGGCGATGGACGTCGTGCACGGCCCGCAGGGCGATCGGGTGGATGGCGGCGCCGGACAGGCCGCCGCCACGCTGGCCCGAGCCCAGCCGGTAGGTGCCACGGTCGGCGTCGACAGCCATGCCGAGGACCGTGTTGACGAGCACCACGGCTTCGGCGCCCCCGCTCACCGCCGCCTCGGCGACGGCGGCGACATCGGTGACGTTCGACGTGAGTTTGGCCCAGCGGGGCAGGCCGCAGGCGGCCGTGGCGGCCATCACCTCGGCCGTGGCACCCGCGTCCTGGGCGAACATCCCGGCGTTGGCCTGCTCCGTGTTCGGGCACGACAGGTTGACCTCGACCGCCACCACCCCCGCGCCCCGCAGGGCTTCGGCGGCCCCGGCGAAGCCGTCGACCGTCGTGCCCCAGATGCTGGCCACCACCCGGGCTCCGGTCGCCTGCAGCGCCGGCAGCTCGTCGGTCAACCACGCGTCGACGCCCGGGCCCTGCAGGCCGACGCTGTTGATCATCCCGGCCGGCGTCTCGTGGACACGTGGCGCCGGGTTGCCGGCCCAGGGGTCGACGGAGAGCGACTTGGTGACGACCGCCCCGATCGAGCCCAGGTCGAAGTAGGCCTCCAGCTCGGTCCCGTGCCCGGCCGTCCCGGAGGCGGTGAGCACCGGGCTCGGCAGCCCGACCGAACCCACCGAGGTGTGCAGATCGACCTCCGACTCACGCCGAGGCCCGGGCGGCGTCGGGGGCCCACCGGCCCCTCGCCCCCGACCCTTCGTCACAGGTCGAGCCCGAGTTGTTCGGCGGCGTGGTACTCCTGCAGCGAGCGGACCCGCAGCTCGTGCGACGACCAGTCGGCGATCCCGCTCACCGCCGCCAGCGCCGCCGCCACCGTGGTGAGGCAGGGCACGGAGTGGGCCTGGGCCGCGGCCCGGATGTAGCCGCCGTCGGCCCGGGGCCCGCTGCCCCGCGGCGTGTTGATCACCAGCGCCACCTTCCGGGCGGTGATGAGGTCCACCGCCGTCGTCCGCCGCGCCCCATCCGCCAGGCCGAGGTCGGTCGAACCCTCCTCGGCCAGCTTGTCGACCACCTCGGCCACCGGAACGCCGTTGGCCTCCAGGTAGGCGGCCGTGCCCGAGGTGGCGATGAGCGAGAAGCCCAGCTCGACGAAGCGACGCCCGGCGACCACCCCCGCGTCCTTGTCCCGGTCGGCGAGGGAGAGGAACACGCCCCCGCTGGTGGGGAGCGCGCTCCCCGCCGCGATCTGGCTCTTGGCGAAGGCCAGTCCGAAGGTGAGGTCGATGCCCATCACCTCGCCGGTGGAGCGCATCTCGGGCCCGAGGATGGTGTCGACGTCGGGGAAGCGGTTGAAGGGCAGCACCGCCTCCTTCACCGAGACGTGGCCACCCTTGACCGGGTCGCGCAGCAGGCCCTCGACCCGGAGCTCGGCGAGGGTCGCCCCAGCCATCACTCGGGCCGCCACCTTGGCCAGCGGTACGCCGGTGGCCTTGGCCACGAACGGCACCGTCCGGCTGGCCCGGGGGTTGGCCTCGATCACGAACACCTGGCCCTTGCGCACCGCGTACTGGACGTTGAGCAGGCCCCGCACGTCGAGCTCGGTGGCGATCGACCGGGTGTAACCCTCGATGACGTCGATGACCTGGGGCGAGAGCGTGGGTGGGGGGATGGCGCAGGCGCTGTCGCCGGAGTGGACGCCCGCCTCCTCGACGTGCTCCATCACCCCGCCGATGACGATCTCCCCGGAGGCGTCGCGCAGCGCGTCGACGTCGACCTCGATGGCGTCCTCGAGGAACCGGTCGACCAGCACCGGGCGCTCCGACGAGAGCCCGCCCTCCTTGCCCAGGGAACCGAAGCCAGCGAGCTCCTGCATGGCCGAGCGCAGACCGTCGTCGTTGTAGACGATGGACATGGCTCGGCCGCCCAGCACGTAGGACGGACGGACCAGGGCCGGGTAGCCGATGCGGCCGGTGATGGTGAGGGCCTCGTCGACGGTGACGGCCGTCCCGCCGGCCGGCTGGGGGATCTCCAGCCGGGCGCACAGCGCGTTCCAACGCTCGCGGTCCTCGGCCAGGTCGATCGATTCGGGCGAGGTGCCGAGAACGAGCCCGGCTGGCAGCGTGTTGGCGAGCTTCAACGGCGTCTGCCCGCCGAGGCTCACGATGACCCCGACGAGCGTCCCGGCTCGGGACTCGACCTCGAGCACGTTCTGGACGTCCTCGGCGGTGAGCGGCTCGAAGTAGAGGCGGTCGGAGGTGTCGTAGTCGGTCGAGACCGTCTCCGGGTTGCAGTTGATCATGATCGTCTCGAAGCCGGCCGCCCGCAGGGCGAAGCTGGCATGGACGCAGCAGTAGTCGAACTCGATGCCCTGCCCGATGCGGTTCGGGCCCGACCCGAGGATGACGACCTTGCGCCGGTCCGACGGGCGGACCTCGTCCTCGTCCTCGTAGGTCGAGTAGTGGTACGGCGTCGACGCCTCGAACTCGGCGGCGCAGGTGTCGACCGTCTTGAAGCTGGCGACCACCCCGACGGCCGTGCGGGCCTTGCGGATCTCGGCCGGGTCGACGCCCCACAGGTAGCCGAGCTGGGCGTCGCCGAACCCCAGACGCTTGGCCCGGCGCCAGTCGGCCCGGGTCATGGCGTCGAAGCCGGTGGCGGCCAGGTGGGCCCGCTCCTCGACGACCATCAGGATCTGGTCGAGGAACCACGGGTCGATCCGGGTGAGGGCGCCGAGCCGGTCGACGGACACGCCCCGCCGCAGCGCCGCCTCGACCTGGTAGGGCCGGTCGGGGGTGGCCACCGCCGAGCGCCGCACCAGCTCGTCGACGTCGAGCGCGTCGAAGAGGACCTCGGCCGGGTCGCAGTTGAGCCCCAGGCGGCCGTTCTCGAGCGACCGGAGACCCTTCTGGAAGGACTCGGGGAACGTGCGGCCGATGGCCATGACCTCGCCCACCGACTGCATCGACGTGCCCAGGACCCCGGAGGTGCCGGGGAGCTTCTCGAAGGCCCAGCGGGGCACCTTCGTCACCACGTAGTCGATGGAGGGCTCGAAGCTGGCCGGCGTGGCACCGGTGATGTCGTTGACGATCTCGTCGAGCGTGTAGCCGATGGCCATGACCTCGCCCACCGACT
>DASXLH010000115.1:0-11884 GCA_036496335.1 Acidimicrobiales bacterium | reverse complement strand
CGTGTACCACAAGCCGATCTTCGACTATGTCAAGCGCCTCGAGGTCATGGGCGTGCCGTTCGTCCCCGACTTCGTGATCGACGACTACCCCGAGATCGTCCGGGTCTTCGGCGGCTTCCAGGTGCGCGACTTCTACCGCAGCGCCGACGACGACGACGAGATGGAGCACATCTACAAGTCGATCACCGAGTGGACCGCCACCGGCACGTCGAGCCACGAGCGTTGGCGACCGCGCCATCCCCAGCTCGACGCCATGTTGGCAGCCGACTGATCGCCCGCCCGTCCCCGTCCCGGCCAGCCTCCCCATGATCAGGTCGCGATGACCGGCGCCCCGTCGAGGCTGCCCGGGCCGGCGTTCTTCGAGCGAGAGGGAGAGCGGGTCGTGCCCGGCGCCCATGCCGCCAGCCGCTGGGGCGCCATGTTGAACGGACGCACCCTGGCCGGCCTCGTGGCCTGGGCCACCGAGCGGGACCATGCCGACGTCGCCTACCAACCCGCCCGACTCACCGTCGACATGTTCCGGGCCGTGCCGGTGGAGCCGATGCTGGTCACCACGACCTCGGTGCGCGATGGGCACCGGGTGAAGGTGATCGACGTGAGCCTCCAGCAGGGCGAGCTCGAGGTGAGCCGGGGCAGCGTCGTGCTGCTCCGCCGGGGCGATCCGCCTCCGGGTGAGGTGTTCTCGGCGCCGCTCTGGGACGCGCCGGATCCGGATCGTCTTCCCACCCTCGAGGGCGGACCGCCCTGGGAGACACGGCCGGTGGGGGGCGACGGCCGCTCCTTCGGCCGGGCCGCCTGGGTGCGGGAGAGGGCGCCGTTCGTGGCCGGCGAGGCGCACTCGCCCTTCCTGCGGGCGGCCTTGGCCTCCGACGTCACGAACCTGCTGGCCAACAGCGGCGACCGCGGCCTCGGCTTCATCAACGCCGATCTCACCCTCTACCTGGCCCGGTCACCGGTCGGGGAGTGGATCGGCTGCGAGGCGACCGACCACGCGGACGCCGATGGCGTGGCCTTCGGGTCGTCGAGCCTCTACGACCGCGGTGGGCGGATCGGCCACGTGGCGCTCTGCGCGGTGGCCGACCCGCGGTTGGTCACGCCGGGGTAGTCCCCTGGATCACCGTGGTGCCGTGTCACCGGACGTGGGTCTTGACGTAGCGATCGACGGCGGCCAGGTAGCGGTGGGTGACGCGCTGTTGCGCCGCCCGGCTGATTGGTGGCGCGAGGCGCAGGAGCAGGTGGCTCGGGTTCGAGAACGCCGTCACCTCGAAGCGGCTGCTCCTCGTCGCCGGGTCCCGGGTGACGACGAACGCCTCCTCTCCCCGGACCGGGTGCATCGGGAGCGAGCCGTAGGCGAAGCCGAAGCGATCCGTCGACTCGACCACCTCGACGACCCGGCAGCAGGCCACCGACGTGACGGGTCCCATGCGGATCCGCTGGGCGATGACCGTTCCTTGCTCGACGGTGGCGTCCCGGGGCCAGACGGTGATGCCAGCGCCCGTGTGCGTCTCCCAGTTCCGCAGGGCCCCGACCGCGGCCTCGAAGGTGCCGGGCGCGTCGCCGAGCTCGACGGCGTAACGGGCATGGGCGTAGCCCGCCGGTAGTTCGCCCAGCGAGGCGCCCCTCTCGTCGTAGGTGACGTCGAGGTCGCGCTGCGAGGTGACGATGCGTTCGAGCTCGTCGTCGTCGACGGTGCGGGGCCAGACCACGAACATCACAAGACCTTGCCAGCACTGGATGCCTCGACGACGAGATCCCGCGGACCGGCGGTTCCGACGGAGACGTAGGTCGTGTGGCGGCTAGTTGATGGGCACGCCGGCCGCAGCGAAGGCCAGCTCGGCGTCTTCGACAGCGGGTCCGAGCGCTCGGAAGTACTCAGCCATGACGGCATCGGTGTCCTCTCCTGCGGCCAGGCGAGGGATCGTGGCTTCGAGGATGTGGTCATGGGCGAGGTGAAGGTCCGCCAGAGCATCTCGTACCGGGGCGGGCTGGTCGGTCGAGCGGCCGGCGTAGGTGTGAAGGATGGCCCGGTACCGGGCGTGCTGGAGTGAAGCCCACAACGCGTCCCGGAAGCGTCGCAACACGGGCTGGAGTCGTTCGAGCCAGGCGACGACCTGCTCACGATCCACGCCGAGCTTGTGCAGGATCTCTGCGGCGGCCCCTTCGTGGCGGTCGAGGAGGGCGAGGAAGAGCCGGTCGGTTCCGACCAGCGGTGGCTCGTCGGCCTGTGTGGACACCCCATCGGCGGCGTCGAGGACCACCTGGCTGGCGAGATCGGTCCAGGCCAGATCGCCGTCGAGCGCGCTGGCCCCGAACGTCGCGGCGATCCGGGCACGAACGGCGGCACCGTCGATGCCGAGCAGCGCCAGGGCGTCGTCATCGGACATCGCCGGAGGACGCCCCCGGAGAAGGAGGAGGACCTGCTCCTCCCCGGCGTCGACCCGGGCCAGCGCCAGGCCGGCGTCCGAGGGGATCCGGAGCATCGCCACCAGGAGGTGCTCGGTCCCGACCGCCGGTGCGCCGAGCTCAGCGGCCACCGCCGGTGCGAGCTTGATGATCCGCCGGCACTCGACGGTGAACTGCGTGTCGCCGATCAGATCGGTGCTCATGGTCTCTCCTTGGCTTCGGCTCGCCGCCGAGCGGCGTGCTTGGCGTGGACGGCCTGTTTGGTGACGCCGAGAGCGCGGGCGATGTCCTGCCACAGCCAGCCAGCGTCGCGGGCGGCATCGACCTGCACCCGCTCGACCTGGTCGAGAAGGCGGCGCAGCGCGCTCACCGATTGCAGTCCGATGGCTGGGTCCGTGCTCGACAGCCGATCGGCCAACAGGCCCGCTTCCTCCATATGTGGTCAGCCTATCTTGACCAGACGCCCCGAGTCAAGGGAGATTGACTTCTCTGGAGGTGGGGAGACGAGCCGCAGGTGCCCCTCCGATTCTTCCTCGGTACTTCGGTGCATCTCGTTGCCATCGGCCCTTGGATCCTCTAGGGTCGAACATATGTTCGATCAGCTGAGCCGGATCGTGGAAGAGGCGTTGGCGGGCTTCGACCCCGCCGGCGTGCCGACCTCTTCGGCCGAGGCGGTCTGGTTGGAGCTCGACCGGGTCGAGCGACTGGTGGCGGGTGCAAAGTTGCGCCTCTCGGCCCGGGTGGAGGAGGGCGGCGGCTGGCGGCGGGCAGGTCGCCGCTCGGCCGCCGACCAGCTGGCCGTGTTGGGCGGGATGACGGTGGGCCAGGCCCGAGGTCTGCTCGAGACTTCGAAGCGACTCGCCGAGCTACCCGTGGTGGAGTCGGCCGTCGCCGCCGGCCGGCTCTCGGCGGCGCAGGTTCATTCGGTGGCCGACGCAGCTTCGGCAGCGCCGTCGGCCCAGTCGTCCCTGATCGGCGCGGCCGGGCGGGAGTCGGTGTCGGAGCTCCGCGACCGGTGCGGCCGGGTGAAGGCGGCGGCCGACCGGGATGCCGAGGCGACCTACCGGCGTCTGCATGCCGGACGGTTCGTGCGCACGTGGTCGTGCCCGGACGGGGCCGCCGAGCTGCGCTACCGATCGACCCCGGATGAGGTGGCCGAGGTGGTGTCGGTCGTGCGCTCCTTCGCCGATCGGCTGTTCCGTGAGGCGCACCGCGCTGGGCAGGCAGAGCCGGCCGAGGCCTACCTGGCCGATGGGCTGCTGGCCGCGGTCCGAGGGGCGGCGGGGGCGGGTCAGGCCGTCGGACGCGGTTCCTCGCGGGCGCGGATCGGAGCCCCCGACGCGACAATCGGTTCGGTTGTTGCAGGGAACGAGGGGGGCCAGGTGGCCCTTGCGGTGGACGGGGGCGGCCGAAGCGGCCGAGGCGGTGCGGGTGACGTGGGCGCCGGGCGCGACGTGGCGGTGGAACTGCCCGTGGGGAGCGATGAGCCGAGCGACGGACCGCCGGCCGCCGAAGGGGGTCTACCAACGGGCGGAGTGAAGCCGCCGGCCCGAAGCTCGGATCCGCCGACTGGTGGCTCGGATCTTCCGACGGGTGGCTCGGATCTGCCGACGGGTGGCTCGGATCCGTCGGCCCAGGGATCCGGACGGCCGGGGAGAGCGCCGGGTCGGGTGGTGCCGAAGGAGGTGATCGTCCGGGTGGACTGGGATGCGCTGGTGCGGGGATGGCCCGTCGAGGGGGAGGTGTGCGAGGTCCCGGGCATCGGGCCGGTGCCGGTGTCGTTGGTGCGGGCCATGGTCGAGTCGGGCGACGCGGTGCTCAAGGCCGTCGTCACCCGCGGTACCGACGTCGTCAACGTGGCCCACCTCCGTCGCCAGCCGTCGGCGGTGCAGCGGACGGCGTTGCGCTGGCTCGACCTGGTGTGTGTCGAGCCGGGGTGCGGTCAGCGGGCCTTCCTGGAGATCGACCACACCGTGCCGTGGACGACCAACCGGATCACGCTGCTGGCCTTGCTGGAACCGCGGTGCCGGCACCACCATCGGCTGAAGTCCCGTCGTGACCTGGCCGACATCGCCCGGGCGCGCGATCGGGCCGGGTCCGCTGCGTGAGGGGGATGGGTTTGGCGGAGGTGGCGGCGATCCTCACCAGTCGTCGGCGGCGCCGCGGTCGGTCGCCCCTTCGTCCGGGAGGACGAGATCCCAACGATCGAGGCAGTCCTCGCACCGGTAGGTGACGATCTGGCCGGGCTCCCAGCCGAAATCGTCCGGCTTGGAGAGCAGGTGGGCCCGGCCGCCGCAGTCGATGCAGTCGATCACCTCCTCGGGCTCGAACGACGACGGAGGCGGCACCGCTCGACGTTACGGGTCGGAGGCCCGGCCGCCCCCGAGGCCCCGACCGCCGGCACCGCCGGGCGGGGTGGCACGCTGGGCGGATGCGGGTGGTGGCCGGCGAGGCACGGGGGCGGTCGCTCGTCGCCCCCAAGGGACGGGACACCCGGCCCACCGCCGACCGGGTGCGGGAGGCCATCTTCAACGCCCTGCACAGTCTCGGCGGCGTCGAGGGTTCGACCGTGGTCGACCTCTTCGCCGGCTCGGGCGCCCTCGGGATCGAGGCGCTGTCACGTGGGGCCGCCCATGTGACCTTCGTCGACCGCGACCGGCAGGCCGTGGCTGCCGTTCGATCGAACCTCGAGGCCACCGGCATGGCCGAGCGGGCAACCGTCCGGCAGGGCGACGCCCTCACGAACGCGGCCGGAGCGTTCGACCTCGCCCTGTTGGATCCCCCCTACGCGTTCGAGGACGGTGACTGGTCCGAGCTGCTGGGGCGGCTCGATGCCGAGCTGGCGGTGGTCGAGTCGGACCGCCAGGTACCCCTTCCCCCGCCCTGGCGAGTCCTCAGGTCGAAGAGGTACGGCACTACCGTGGTGACGTTCGCTCGCCAGGACGACGCTGGCAACGATGGCGCTGGCAAGGAAGGACCGCATCTCCCGTGACGACCGTGCTCTATCCCGGTTCCTTCGATCCCTTCCACAACGGCCACCGCGAGCTGGTCGAGACCGCCGCGTTCCTGTTCGACCAGGTGATCGTCGCCGCCATCCGCAATCCCCAGAAGTCGGACGGCATGTTCACCCTCGAGGAGCGCCAGGAGATGATCCTCGAGTCGCTCCCGCACCTCGACAACGTCAAGGTGGTGTCGATGAGCAAGCTCACCGTCGACGTGGCCAAGGAGAACGGCGCCGACCTCATCATCAAGGGCCTGCGGGCGGTCACCGACTTCGACAACGAGATGGCGCAGGCCCAGATGAACCTGACCATCTCCGGCGTGCACACGCTGTTCATCCCGTCCGGCAGCGCCAGCTCGTTCATCCAGTCGAAGTTCGTGCGCGACGTGGCCAAGTACGGCGGTGAGCTGAAGGACCTCGTGCCGGTGCCCGTGGCCCAGCGTCTCTCGGAGCGGTTCGTATGAGCCAGACGGGCGGCCCAGGGGGCTACGACGACTTCGACGAGTTCGACGACGCCACCGGCCTGTCGGCCATGGACCACGAGGATCTCGTCCCGCCGGGCGCCGCCGTCGACGTCGAGCTGCTCCTGAAGCGGGTCATCGACACGATCGCCAACGCCCGGCCGATGCCCTTGTCGGCGTCGGTGATGCTCAACCGCGACGAGGTCCTGGGCCTGCTCGACGAGGCCCTCGACCGCCTGCCCGAGGAGCTCCGCTCCGCCCGCTACCTCCTGAAGGAGCGCGACGAGTTCCTGGCCCGCGCCCAGCGGGAAGGTGACGAGATCCTCGACGCCGCCCGCCTCCAGGCCGAGCGCATGGTGGAGCGGACCGAGGTGGCCCGGGAGGCCAAGCGGGTGGCCCGTCACGTCGTCGACGCCGCCGAGGAGCGGGCCCGCCGGCTCCAGCACGAGGCCGAGGACTTCTGCGACCAGAAGCTGGCCCAGTTCGAGATCGTGTTGGAGCGGACGATGCGCACGGTGTCGGCGGGGCGCAACCGCCTGCAGTCGGTCAGCCTCGTGGCCGAGGACGAGACCGATGCCCAATCGGTGGTGGCGGCCGGGTTCTTCGACCAGGATCGGGGTTGATGGGCACGGGGCCCCTGGTCGTCGGGGTCGCGGACCTGCTCCGCCGGTCGGGCAGCCACCGCCAGGAGCACCTCGAGGTGGTGCTCGACGGCCTGCGCGGCACCGGTAGCGCCGTGCCCGAGGGTGAACCGGTCACCCTCGATCTGCGCCTCCAGTCGCTCAACGCCGGGATCGTCGTCACCGGCACGGTCTCGGCGAGGTGGGAGGGCGAGTGCCGCCGATGCCTCCGAACTGTCTCCTCCGAGCTCGAGGTCGCCGTCCAGGAGGTCTTCGAGGCCGAGCCGATCGAAGGGGAGACCTCGAAGCTCGACGTCGACCGCATCGACCTCGAGCCGTTGGCCCGGGAGGCGATCCTGCTCGAGCTGCCTCTGGCGCCGCTCTGCCGGGACGACTGCGCCGGGCTGTGCCCCGTCTGTGGTGCCGACCGGGCCGAGACGGCGCTGACGGGAGGCTGCGGGCATGAGGAGGCGGCGGTCGATCGCCGATGGGCCGCGCTCGACGAGATCCGCTTCGACGCCTGAAGGGCGGCGGGCGGTGCGGTCGCCTGAAGGGCGGCGGGCGGTGCAGCCGCCTGAAGGGCCCGAGGGGGCGGGAGATCCAGCCTTCGCGCCAGCGCCCCGCGTACCGTGTTTCGCATGGAAGCAACGGCCTTCGTCGTCCTGTGCGGGAACGCCAGCACCGCGCCCGACCGGATCGTCGGCCCGTTCGAGTCCGAGGCGGCGGCCACCATCTGGGCCGCCAGCCAGCCGGACCAGCCGGCGCGGTACGCGGCCCCGATGCCGCTGACGCCGCTGTCCTGACTCGCCCCCCTGACGCGCTCCGACCAGACCCGAACGACCAGCGCGAGTTCCCGTGAAGGCCCGGCTCCCACTATCCTCTCCCGGTCCCCTTGGCACAGGAGCCGGCGATGGCAGTCCCGAAGAAGAAGACCAGCAAGGCGAAGAGCCGCAGCCGCCGTGCCTCGAACTGGACGCTCGACGCCCCGGCTCGCAGCCTGTGCCCCAACTGCGGGTCCGCCAAGCTGCCCCACGTCGTGTGCCCGACATGCGGTCACTACCGGGGTCGCCAGGCCGTCGACGTCGGCTGACCCGCTCGGCCTGCGGCCCACGCCGGCAGCTGGATCGTTTCGACTATGACGGGGACCCTGTGAAACCGCCATCTGATCGTCGGGACATGGCGCCCGCCGTGTCCGCCGCCGTCTCGAGGATCGAGGTCCCGGCGTGAAGCCGGTGGCGGTCGACGCCATGGGTGGCGACCGGGGTCCGGCCGAGATCGTGGCCGGGGCTCGCCGGGCGGTCGACGAGCTGGGTGTGCCGGTGTTGCTGGTGGGTCCGCCCGAGCGCGTCGGCGACACCCAGGGTCTCGAGCTCCTGGCCTGCACCGAGGTGATCGAGATGCACGACGATCCGGGCGGGTCGGTGCGCCGCAAGAAGGACTCCTCGCTGGTACGGGCCGCCGAGGCGGTTCGGGACGGCGCCGCCTCGGCCATGGTGTCGGCCGGCAACACCGGGGCGACCATGGCCTCGGCGCTGCTGCGCATGGGCCGTATCCGGGGTGTGGCCAGGCCTGCCATCGCCATCGCCATACCGGTGCCCGGCACCACCCCCACCGTCCTGCTCGACGCCGGCGCCAACGCCGAGGTCACCGCACCCTGGCTGGTCCAGTTCGCCCAGATGGGACAGGCCTTCTTCAGCGTGCGCTATGGGCGGGTGGTGGAGGGCGACCGCAAGGGCGCCCTCCCCCGGGTCGGCCTGCTGTCGATCGGCGAGGAGCAGACGAAAGGCACGCCGCTCGTCAAGGAGGCCCACGAGCTGCTCCGCTCGACCGGCGGGATCGACTTCATCGGCAACGTCGAGGGCCGGGACCTGATGACCGACCAGGTCGACGTGGTCGTCACCGACGGCTTCACGGGCAACGTCGTGTTGAAGACCCTCGAAGGCGGCATGCGCTTCGTGCAGGGCGCCATCCTCGAGCGCCTGACCGCCACCCCGGAGCTGCGCAGCGCCTTCGAGGTGGTCTGGCCCGCCCTGGCGCCGCTGGCGGAGGAGCTGGATCCGGAGACCTATGGGGGGGCCATGCTCCTGGGTGTCGACGGAGTGTGCATCATCAGCCACGGATCGTCGTCGGCGAGGGCCATCCTGAACGCCCTCGGCGTCGCCCGGGAGATGGTCGAGGCCGACCTGGTCGGTCATCTGCGGGACGCCGTGCGAGTCGACTGAACGGCGTTTCCGCTGGTGAGGGGACTGCTGTTCCCCTTCGATGGGGGAATGGCCGGCCCCACCGGAGCGAGTCCGCCCTCGTTCACAAGCGGTCAAGGCGCTCCGGCGTGTACCATCCGCCGCCGATGCCGGCCGAAACGCACGTGGAACAAGGCCCGATGGACCGCGCCGCGGTCTTCGAGCTGATCCGGGACCGATTGGCCGACATCCTCGAGATCGACGCCGGTGGGATCTCCGAAGGTCAGTCGTTCGCCGACGACCTGCAGGCCGATTCGTTGGCCCTGATCGAGCTGGTCGAAGCGATCGAGGAGGAGGTCGGTGAGCGCACGGTCGGTTTCCGGATCGAGGACGAGGACCTCGAGGATCTCAAGACCGTGCGCGACGCCGTCGACTACGTCTGCAGCCGGCTCGGCGATTCCTGAGTCGCCTACTCCCTCGGCTGGCACGCCTCTCGCCGACACCCCCACGGGTGCTGGGCCAGATGCCGGTGCCGTCGCAGCTGCCGGTGCCGGCGCAGCCCCCGGTGCCGAACGTCGTGACGTCGTCCCGGGCGGGGTGCCCTGGGACGATCTCGTCCCGGTATTGGCCGAACTGGCCGGCCACCCCTTCGATGACCCGGAGCTGCTGGCACGGGCCATGGCCCACCGGTCCTGGGTGGCCGAGTCGCCAGGGGCCAGCTCCAACGAGCGCCTCGAGTTCCTCGGTGACGCCGTGCTCGGCCTGGTGGTCACCGACCACATCTACCGGGCGTATCCGGACCTGCCGGAAGGGGAGCTGGCCAAGGTCCGGGCATCGGTGGTGAGCGCGTCGGCGCTGGCCGACGTGGCCGACGAGCTCCGACTGGGCGATGCCGTCCTGCTGGGCAGGGGCGAGGCGCTGTCGGGGGGACGGGAGAAGCCGTCGATCCTGGCCGACGCGATGGAAGCCGTGATCGGGGCGGTGTACCTCGACGGCGGTTGGGAGGCGGCGTCGGCGTTGGTGTTCGGCCTGCTGGGCTCGCGCATCGCCGCGGCCGCCTCGGGCCCGGGCGGCCAGGACTTCAAGACCCGCCTCCAGGAGCTGGCGGTGCGGGTCTCCGACGAGGCGCCCTCTTACGTCGTCGAGGACGAAGGACCCGACCACGCCAAGCGGTTCCACGCGTCGGTCCGGGTGGCTGAGCGGGTGTTCCACGGCGGCGAAGGACGATCGAAGAAACAGGCCGAGCAGGCGGCTGCCCGGTTGGCATGGGAGGCCCTGCGCGATGCCTGAACTGCCCGAGGTGGAGACGATCCGCCGCGACCTCGAGAAGGAGGTGGTGGGTCGCAAGATCAAGACCGTCGAGGTCCACGGTCTCCGGTCGATCCGTCGCTACACCAACAAGAAGGTCTTCATCAGCCGACTGGAGGATCGCAAGATCGACGCCGTCGGCCGCCGGGGCAAGAACCTCATGATCTCGCTGGGTGACGACTACCTCGTGGTGCACCTGGGGATGAGCGGACAGCTCCTGCGGGCCGTTCCCAAGGACCCGATGCCCAAGCACACCCACGTGGTGATCACCTTCACCCAGGGAGGCCAGCTCCGCTACGTCGACCCCCGCACCTTCGGCGAGCTCTACGTCGTGTCGAAGGAAGGCTTGGCCGAGGAGGCGCCCGAGCTGGCCGAGTTGGGCTTCGACCCCGTCGAGGACGCTGTCTCCTGGGATCTGTTCGGGGCTCGTCTGATCGCCCGAAAGGTGAAGCTGAAGACGCTCTTGATGGATCAGCGCTTCGTCGCCGGGATCGGCAACATCTACTCCGACGAGATCCTGTGGAACGCCGGGCTGCGACCCGACCGGGGCTCGGAGACGGTGTCGACCCAGGAGGTCCGCCGCCTCTACCGCTCGATGGGCGAGGTCCTCCAGGAGGCGATCAAGCTGCGCGGCTCGTCGCTGGCCGACGAGCAGTACCGAGACCTCTACGGCAAGATCGGCGGCTACCAGGCCGAGCACAAGGTCTACGGGCGGGAGGGTCAGCCCTGTCGTCGCTGCCGGCACACGGTCGAGCGGATGAAGTGGACCAACCGCTCGTCGTTCTTCTGCCCCGGCTGCCAGGTGTAGGCCACCCGCTCGGCGCGGAACGACCACCTGGCCCGAGCGGGGGTCGATCTACGGTCGGTGGTCGTGGAGCGCCGGGATGAGCGTCTGGACGAAGGTCACGACGAGCTGGCCTGGACGGATCGGGTCAAGGTCGAGGAGTACCTCGGCCGCATCAGCGAGCAGCCGCAACGGGTCCCGGGTGAGGCGCTCCTCCTCGAGCACCTGCCGCCCACGCCACGACGGGTGCTCGATCTCGGCTGCGGCGACGGTCGCATCGCCGCCCTCGTGCTGGCGGCTCGGCCCTCGGTGCGCTCGGCCGTCGCCATCGACCGGTCGGCGCCGATGCTGGAGCGGGCCCGGGCCCGCTTCGCCGGTGATCCCCGGGTGGAGGTGCTGTTGGGTGACCTCGACGAGCCGCTGAAAGTGGAGGGACCCTTCGACGCGGTGGTGTCGGGGTTGGCGATCCACCACCTCGACGATCGCCGGAAGGTGGCCATCCTCGACGAGATCGTGGAGCGGCTGTCCCCCGGCGGTGTCTACGCCAACTTCGAGGTGGTGGCGTCGGCCACGCCCGAGCTGCACCTCGCGTTCCGGCGCTCCATCGGGCGGGAGGCGGACGACCCCGAGGACCGGCTCGTGCCGGTCGACACCCAGCTCGAGTGGATGCGGGCCGCGGGGCTGGAACAGGTCGACTGCCTGTGGCGGTGGCGCGGCTTCGCCCTGCTCGTCGGCACCGCCCCCCCGGCAACGGACCACTGAGGCGCGACGCTCACTCCTCGGAGGGCATCTCCAGGATCCCGCTGGCGGCGGCGAGGGCGGTGGCGAGACCCGCGGCCCGCTGCACCACGGCGGCGATGTAATGGTCGGCCACTGCACCCTGACCCGGCAGGGGAGGCGTGCCGAGGGAGCGGATGGCGGCGGTCGGCTCGGCCGCCGGCACTACCGTCGTCGGCGTGTCGTCCTCGGGCAGGTCCTGCCAGAACGCCACCGATCGGCGTCGCCGGTTGCGCTGCCGGCGCCGTCCCGAGGGCGTGCTCTGACCGGAACCGTTCGGCTCGCTCATGCTTTCCGCTCCTGGCCTGCGGCCGGGCCGCTCGGGCCCCGCTCGGACCGTCGGTTCTCGC
>DASXLH010000114.1:0-1984 GCA_036496335.1 Acidimicrobiales bacterium | reverse complement strand
CCCCGCCCGCCGGAGTTCGGCATGGCCGCGGCCGAGTTCGAGCTGGCGCAGCACCTGCACCGCTCCGGACGTGGACTCGACGCCGTGCCCCACTTCAAGGAGGCCCACCGCCTCGACCCCACCAACTGGAGCTACCTGCGGCAGGCACTGGCGGTCGCCGACCCCGAATGGGGGCCGGTGTACGACCGCGACATGTTGAGCGAGCTCGCCGCCGTCGGCCCCGCTACGTTCTACCTGCCGCTCGATCTCTAGCGACCAGCGGGATCGTGACCTGAGGAGATCCTTGTGGGCATGCGGGGTCGCGTCGCCCTGATCACCGGCGCCGGGCGGGGCATGGGCCAGGCCATCGCCCGCCGACTGGCTGCCGATGGAGCCGACGTGGCGATCGCCGACGTCGACGTCGCGTCGGCCGAGGCCGTCGCCACGAGCATCGGCGCAGGCGCCCTGCCGGTGTTCGCCGATGTCCGGTCGTGGGCGTCGATCGAGGCGGCGGTGGACGAGGTCGAGTCCCGCCTGGGTCCGATCGACGCCCTCGTGAACAACGCCGGGATCTCTCGGGTAGCGAGATCCGAGGACCTCCCGCCGGCCTGGTGGGACCAGGTCGTCGATGTCAACCTCAGCGGTACCTGGCGTTGCTCCCAGGTGGTCGGCGTCCGGATGGTCGCCCGGGGAAGAGGTGCCATCGTGAACATCGGGTCCGCCTACACGGAGATCGGTGCCGCCGGACGGGTCGCCTACGCCGCTACGAAGACCGGCGTGCTCGGGATCACGCGGGTGCTCGGAACCGAATGGGCGGGCCGGGGCGTTCGAGTGAACCTGGTCGAGCCCGGCTACATCGACACACCGATGTTGCGGGTGACGCTCGAGGCCGGCACCGTCGGGATCGACGAGCTCCTGGCTCGCATCCCCAGCGATCGCCTCGGCCGAGCGGATGAGGTCGCGGCCGTGGTCTCGTTTCTCTTGTCCGACGACGCCAGCTACATCACCGGGGCGACCCTGCGGGTCGACGGAGGCCATCTGGCCTACGGCGGCATCGCCGCCGCGTCGGAGCTGCCCAAACCCATCGAGGGAGTCACACCGTGACGACCGACCTGGGCCTCGACGGCCGGCATCTGCTGCTCACCGGCGCCGGCGGACTGGGCAAGGCGCTCACCATCGAAGCCCTCGCTGCGGGCATGCGGGCCACGGTCCTCGATCGTGACCCGAAGGCGCTGGCCGAACTGCCGACGGACGGCCGGGTCAGGGCGCTCGAAGCCGACCTCACCGAGGTGGCCTCGTTCGCGGCGCTGCTGGCCGACGTGGTCGCGGCCGCCGGTCCGATCGATGCGTTCGTCCCGACCGCGGCGGTCATCCGCCGCCAGCACGAGCTCCCGGAGGTCACGGTCGCTGACTGGGATCTCCAGGTCGCGGTCAACCAGAAGTCGGTGTACTTCCTGACCCGTGACGTCGCCGAGCACATGAAGGGGCACGGCGGCGGTGCGATCGTCCTCGTGAGCTCGGTGGCGGGCGTGACCGGAGGAGTGCAGGGAACGACGGTGTACGGCTCCACCAAGGCCGCCGTGCTGGCGACCACCCATGGGTTCGCCCGTCTCTACGCCGCCTCCGGAGTCCGCATCAACGCCGTCGTCCCCGGGACGATGGACACGCCACTGCTCTGGGTCGGCCAGACGCCCGAGAGCGCGTCGGCGGCTGCCGGGTTGTGCGCCATGGGTCGAGTGGGACGACCGGTGGAGATCGCCCGTCCGATCCTGTTCCTGCTCAGCCAGTGGGCGTCGTTCATCACGGGCACCGCCCTCGACGTGGACGGCGGCTGGCTCTTCCGATAGCGGGGAGGTTGTCAGGCCGGCCATCCTCGGATGTCCCGTCGAAGGTGGAAATGGGCCCTACTTCCCGTGATCCGCAACTCGTATCGTCGGGGTCGATGGAGCGCCACATCTCGTTCTGCCGGATCTGTGGCCCGCTGTGCGGCACGGTCGTCGACGTC
>DASXLH010000113.1:0-9802 GCA_036496335.1 Acidimicrobiales bacterium | reverse complement strand
GCACGGTGGCCGTCGATCTCGGCGCAGCGCAGGGCGATGGCGAAGCGCCCGTCGCCGGCGGCGTCGACCCATCCGACGTTGCCGCTGTAGCGGCCACGGTCGTAGCCCTCGAGCTGGGCGATGAGGGCTCGGGCCGACTCGGTCGGAAAGCCACAGATGGCCGGGGTGGGATGGAGGGCGGCGACCAGGGTGAGCACGTCGGCGGGGGGCGAGGAGAGACGCCCTTCCACCAAGGAGGCGAGGTGCTGGACGTTGGCGAGGGTGACGATCGACGGCTCCGGCTCGGAGTCGACGTAGGAGGTGAAGGCCAGGAGGGTGTCGAGCACCATGTCGATGGCCACCTGGTGCTCGGCCCGGTCCTTCGGGGAGGCCAGCAGGGCCGCCGCCCGGCGGGCGTCGACCTCCGGGTCACCGGAACGGGGGATGGTCCCGGCGTGGGGGTGCGAGCGCACGACGTCGCCGAAGCGACTGACGAGCAGCTCGGGGGTGGCGCCGACGAAGCCGTCGATGCTGTAGAGCATCCCGCTCGGGTAGGAGGCCCGGAGCCGCCCCAGCACCCCCAGGACGTCGAAGGGGAGGTCGGCCTCGACCGTCACCTCCCGCGACAGCACCACCTTGTGGAGCGCGCCGGCCCGCAGCAGGGAGACCGCCTCGGCCACCGCCGCACACCACTCCTCGGGGGGGCGGACCGGGCGCACCGTGTAGGAGCTGGGGGCCGGCCACGGCGTGGGTGGGGCTTCGAGGTCGCCCCGCTGGATGTCATGGATCGGGTTGTCGACGGTGCCGATGGTGGTCACCCAGCTGACCCCGTCGTCGGACCGGCCGACAACCACCGAGGGCACCGTGACCGTGGCCGGGGTGGCGTCGGCGAAGGGGAGGGCGGCGAACGCCACCGGGCCGGTGCCGGGTCGCCGCAGCTCGTCGTCGGCCTCGATGGCGGCGAGGGCGTCGCTCACGACCGTGGCGGCGGCCAGGAGGCGCCCGGGACCGGTCGGGAGCTCCACCCGGGCGGCGATGCCCCGACCGGCGAGACCGTGCCCGGCCTGCTCGAACAGCAGCCCGGTGCGGCCGGCGACGGCCAGCAGGTCGACGGGGCCGTCGAGCCGGCGGGTGCGGGCGACGAGATCGGTCACGCCGACCGTCGAGTCGGGTCGGAGCTCGGCGAGGTCATCGGTAGCGGGTGCCGACGAGCAGCTGGCTGATGCCGCCCGACAGCGCGATCCGCCGGGCATCGCCGAACCCGGCCGCCCGCAGCAGCGAGACCAGGACGAGGGGCTCGGGCAGGTAGGCCACCGAGCGGGGCAGGTAGCGATAGGCATCGGCATCTGACAGGAGGCCGCCGATGCGGGGGACGACCTTGCCGAAGTACAGGCCGTGCCCCCACCGCAGCACCGGGTTGGAGGGTTCGGCCACCTCCAGCAGCCCGATGCGCCCGCCGGGGCGCACCACCCGGGCCAGCTCGTCGAAGAACGGCGCCAGGTCGACGAGGTTGCGCAGCGCGAACCCGCAGGTGGCCCCGTCGACGGACGCGTCGGGCATCGGCAGGCGCAACACGTCCCCCTGGACCAGCGGCGAGTCGGTCCGGGCCGCGGCCAGCATCCCGTAGGAGAGATCGATGCCGATGGTGTGGTGACCGGCGGTGGCGAGCTCCCGGCACAGGTCGCCCGTGCCGCTGGCCAGGTCGAGCACCATCGATCCCTTGGGCAGGCCCAGCTCCCGCACCGTGCGGCGACGCCAGCCGACATCGAGACGGAACGTCATGATCCGGTTGACCAGGTCGTAGCGGGGCGCGATGGCGTCGAACATCGAGCGGACCATGCGGACCTTCTCGTCGCCGGCCGGCAGGTCGTGCTCCGTCGCCATCAGGTCATGGTACGAACGGTCGGTGGCCACCGCCGTCACCCCTGGTCCGATGGGCCGGTGATGCGTCGCCCCGCCGGCGCGGCGCGATCGCTGATGCACGGCTACGCCAGCGCGGCGCGATCGCTGATGCGCCGCTACGCCAGCGCGCCGACTGGGCCGGCGTCAGCTGAACCAGATGCGCTGGTACTCGCGGCTCTGCGGGTGCAGGAGCAACGCCACCAGGGCCACCTCGAACATGAGGTTGATGAGGCCGGTGCCGAGCAGGGACCCGCCGGTGGCCAGTGTGTAGACGAACGGGAGGAAGGCCACGGCCAGGCCCACGTTGTAGCCCCACTTGCGGTCGTTGGCGATGCCGAACCCGCCGGCCACGCCGCCCACCGCCGTCAGCAGCGCCGCCCCGGGCAGACCCCCGAGGAGCGCGAAGAAGGCGTTGATGTAGAGCAGGAAGACGGCGATCTGGAGGGTCTGGGGCTGGGTCGGGTTCGTCCAACGACGGGTCTCCATGCCTGACAGTCTGGCAGCCGTGGTGCTCGGTGCGGGTGCCGGGGAGCGATTGCGTCCGCTCACCCGGCTCCTCCCCAAGGTGCTCTGTCCGGTCGACGGGGTGGCGCTGGTCGACGGCAACCTGCTCCGCGTGCAGGCGGTGGTCGGGGTCGGACCGGCATCGGTGGCGGTCAACGCCCATCACGGCGCCGACCTGCTCGGGCGTCATCTGGCCGGCCGGGTCCACGTGTCGGTCGAGCCCGACGTCGCCCTGGGCACGGCCGGGGGCGTCGCCCACCTCCGGCCGTGGCTCGACGGCCGACCGGCCCTGGTCGTCAACGGGGACACGTGGTCGACGGTGGAGCTCCGACCGGTCGTGGACGGATGGGACGGGCGTCGGGTTCGGGTGGTGGTGGCGGGGGAGGAGGCCGAGCTGAGGCCGGGCGTGCGGATCCTGGGCTCGCTGCTCCCTCCTGACGTGATCGCCGAGCTGCCGCACCGCCCGGCCGGCCTGTACGAGTCGTGCTGGCGCCCGGCCGCCGCCGCCGGGCGGCTGGAGGTGGTGGCTCGGCCCGGGCCGTGCGTGCCCTGCGACCGGCCTCGGGACTACCTGGCCGCCAACCTGGCCGCCTCGGGGGGCCGGTCGGTGGTGGGCCGGGGGGCGGTGGTGGAGGGGGTGCTGGTCCGCTCGGTGGTGTGGCCCGGGGCGACGGTGCGGCCGGGCGAGGTGCTGGTCGACGCCATCCGGACCCCGGAGCTCACGGTTCTCGTCCGCTGATCTCGACCGGGGCCTGGACCGGAGTCGGGGGGACCGCGGTCAGACCGTCGACGGTGCGGGCCCGCAGCTGCCCGCAGGCGGCGTCGATGTCGGTGCCGCGGTTCTGGCGGACGGTGGCGTTGGCCCCGAGGGTCCGCAGCAGGTCCCGGAAGGCCCGCACCCCGGCGGCGGGGGTGCCCGGTGTGTCGAACTCGGCCGTCGGGTTGAGGGGGATGAGGTTGATGTGGGCGCCCAGCGGGCGGGCCAGCTCGGCCAGCTCCAGGGCGTCGGCGGCCCGGTCGTTGACGCCGGCGATGAGCGCCCACTCGAAGGACAGGCGACGGCCCTTGGCGTCGAGGTAGGCACGGCAAGCGGTGAGCAGCTCGCCGAGGGGGTACCGACGGTTGATGGGCACGAGCTGGTCCCGGAGCTCGTCGTTGGCGGCGTGGAGCGAGACCGCCAGGTTGACCGGGAGGTCCTCGGCGGCGAGCCGGCGGATGCCGGGGATGATCCCGACCGTCGAGATCGTGATGTGTCGCGCCGACAGCCCCAGGTCGTCGTGCAGCCGCCGGACGGCGCCCCAGGTGCGGTCGTAGTTGGCCAACGGCTCGCCCATCCCCATCAGGACCACGTTGGACAGCCGGCGGGGCCGGGCTCGCTGGGCGGCCCGCACGACCTGCTCCACGATCTCGCCGACGCTCAGGTTGCGCTCGAAGCCGGCCTGCCCGGTGGCGCAGAACCCGCAGCCCATGGCGCAGCCGGCCTGGGACGACACGCACACCGTGGTCCGGTCGGCGTAGTGCATGAGCACGGTCTCGACGAGGGCGCCGTCGTGCAGGCGCCAGAGCCACTTGACGGTCTCCCCGTCGGTGCTGGTCGACTCCGCCGCCGGAGCGAGCGCGGCGGGCAGCGCCTCAGCCACTGCCGTTCGCAACCGCAGCGGGAGCTCGGTCATCTCCTCCGGCTCGGCCAGCCGGCGGTGCAGTCCGTCCCACACCTGATCGACGCGGTAGCGGGGCTGGTCGCCGAGGGCGGTCGCCACGTCGTCGCGGCTGGCGTCGTAGCGGGTCGGCACGGAACCAGCGTAGGGAGCGGCCGGTAGCGTGCTCGACGTGGCCAGGGGCGACGAAGCCGACGAGACCCCGTCGCCCGCCGCCGTCGACGCAGCTCCGGTCGCCGACCGGGCCGCACGGCGGGAGATCGCTCCCGGCCCCGAGCATCATCACCGTGACGTCCAGCGGGGCGGTCTGCGGGCGGCCGTGTTCGGCGTGCAGGACGGCCTGGTGTCGAACACGCTGCTGGTCCTGGGCTTCGCCGGGGCGGACGGCGGCCCCGTCATCGTCCGGCTGGCCGGCATCGTCGGGCTCATCGCCGGCGCCGTTTCAATGGCCTCGGGTGAGTACAACTCCATGCAGGTGCAGCGCGAGCTCTTCGAGCAGGAGCTGGCCATGGAGCGCCGGGAGCTCCGGCACAACCCCCACGTGGAGATGGTGGAGCTGACCCAGATCTACCAGTCGCAGGGCATCGACCCCGACCACGCCCGGGAGCTGGCCCAGTCGGTGATGCAGGATCCCGAGCAGGCCCTCGAGGTGCACGCCCGGGAGGAGCTGGGGATCTCGCCCAGCTCGCTCGGCGCGCCCCTCACCGCTGCCCTGTGGTCCTTCGTCGCCTTCACGGTGGGTGCCCTGGTGCCGGTGGTGCCGTGGTTCGTGACCGAGGGGACGACCGCCATCGTGGCGTCGATCGTGCTGGTGACCATCGCCGCCGGGTTCGTGGGGACGGTGGTGTCCCGGCTCACCCGTCGGAGCCGGCTGTCCCGGGTCCTCAGGCAGGTCGCGTTCACCCTCGTCCCGGCCGCCTTCACCTACCTGCTCGGCAGCGCCATCGGCGTGCACGTCGGCTGAGACCGGCCCGCCTGTCGGGTCAGTCCGACCAGGGGGCGTACGACCGGTCGACGTGGTGGCGGGTGAAGCCCAACCGGTCGTAGAGGCGCACGGCCCGGTCGTTGTCGCCGTCGACGTAGAGCATCCCGACCCGGACTCCGCGCTGGCGGTGCATCCAGTCGAGCCCGGTGGCGGTGAGCGCCCCGCCCAACCCCTTCCCGGCGAAGGACGGGTCGGCGCCGATGACGTAGATCTCGCCGAGCTGGGGATCGTCGTCGGTGGCGGGGTGGATCTTGGTCCAGCAGAAGCCGGCCAGCCGACCGTCGACCCAGTGCATCACGAAGCCGGCCGGGTCGAACCAGGGCTCGGCCTCCTCCTCGAGGATCTGGTCGATCGACCACCCGCCCTGCTCCGGGTGCCAGTCGAAGGCCCGGTTGTTGACCTCGAGCCAAGCCTGCTCGTCGACACCGGGTCGGAAGGGCTGCCACTCGAGGGGCGGAGGCGGTTCTGGGAGAGGGAGTGGCACCCGCAGCTCGAAGAGGTCGCGGTAGGGGTGCAGATCGAGCGCGGCGGCGATCTCGTCGTGGGCCGCCGTGGGCTGGCGCACCCAGACCTGCACAGGTCGGCCGTCGGTGGCGGCGCCGAGGGCGGCGGCCAGCACCTGCTGAGCGGCCTGGTCCCGACCGGGTTCGAAGGCCCAGTCGAGCATCCAGGTCCGCGAGCCCGTCAGGACCTGGGCGTAGGCGCCGTCCGCTTCGAAGCGGACGGCATCGGGATCGGCGTACCGCTCGGCGTTGAGCTCCACGCCCGCAGCATGCCGTATCAGTGAAGAGGCCGTTGTGACGCCGGACGTCGTTGCCATCCATCACCTTCGCGGAGGACGGAGAACGTGGGGGCCTCGGTTCCGGTGCCTCACGTCGGCCGGCCACCGACGCCGATCTTCACAAGGCGTTGACGGTCGAGACGGCACCGAGCGCGTCGAGCGCAACCCGGGCGGCCGATTCGAGGGTGTGTCGTCTTCCGGCGCTGAGCGATGCTTCGCGCCTGGCGGGAGAGAGGAGCGCGATGCGCTCTTCGATGTCGCCGTGGCGGGCGCGGATCTCCCACGGCTTGTGGCCGGCGCCGCTGCGCTGGCGGAGCTCGTCCGCGGCGCCAAGGAGCTCGGTTGCGACCTCGGCTCGACCGTCGCGGCCGACGACGGCGGAGGCGGCCTCGAGGGCGTGAGCACTGCACCCGAGGTTGCCGAATCGAGCGAAGGTCTCGACCGCATCCGCGACGAAGGCGGCTGCGTCAGCGAGCTCGTTCCTGTCGTAAGCGATGATCCCTCGTCCTTCCGCGTTGTGGGCGATCGCCATCGGTGAGTCGGTCGCACGTAGGAGCTGGTCGGCCTCGGCGGCCAGCCGCTGCGCTTCGTCGAGGTCGGGTGTCCGGAGGGAGGCGACCCAGAGCGCGTAGCCGAGTCCGAGCATGTCGTCCCCCTTGCGGAACAGCGCGATGGCTTCGGAGATCACCCGATCGACCTCTGGGAGGTCGGCCATACCCCAAGCGGCGTACGAGCCGTTGAGATCGGCCCAGGCCGCGTGGTGGTCGGAGCCGGCCGCGAGGAAGTGATCGCGTGAGATGCGGATCGCCTCGGAGGCCGCCTGCCAATCTCCTTGGTCGTAGGCCAGCTCCCCGAGCGCCGAATAGGCAACGCCGGCCACCCAGCCGTCGGCGGCGCGGCCGGCACGGGCGAGTGAGTCCGCGATGCTCCGGCGTCGCTCGCTGATCAGACCAATGGGCACGACCGACGCGATCTCGAGGGCGGTGAGGTGGTCACCTCGCTCGGTCGCCCGGTCCATGGCGGCCCGGAACGTGGCGCTGTCGGCGCCAACCGCTTGCAGCGCGGCGTCTTGAGCCGGTCGGCGCAGCGAGGCCTCGACGTACTCGACGCCCGACCTGGCCCAGTCGAGCAGCCGGTCGTTCCATCGATCGACTTCCCCCCGCGCAGCGAGTCGAGCCAGGGCGTACTCGCGTAGCGTCTCGAGCAGTCGGTACCGGTAGGACGAGTCGACGTTCACCGTCGTGACGAGCGACTTCTCGACCAGTCGGGTGAGCAGATCTGCGATGTCACGCCTTGCCACGACGTCATCGGCGATGACTGACTCCGCTACGTCGAGGCTGAAGTCGGCGGGGAACACCGCGAGGCGCACGAACACGTCCTGCTCCGCTTCCGTGAGGAGGTCGTAGCTCCAGGTCACCGTTGCTTCGAGCGTGCGGTCGCCCGCCCGCAGCAGCCGGAATCGGTCGTCGAGGCGCGCCGCGATCTGTTCGAGCGAGAGGGCCCGGAGGCGGGCGGCGGCGAGCTCGATGGCGAGCGGAAGACCATCGAGTCGACGACAGATCTGGGCCACCGTGGCCACGTCGACGGTGTCGGCGTCGAAGTCCGGAGAGGCGGCCGAGGCCCGGACCATGAACAGCTCCACCGCGTCGGAGTCGGCCGCCTGAGCCGGATCATCCGCCACGTGTAGGGGCGGGGTGCGAAGGGTGCGTTCACCTCGCACACCGAGAACCTCGCGGCTCGTCGCCATGATCCGTACTCCCGCGCACCGCGGCAGGTAGCGCCCGGCGAACGACGCAACCGCCCCCACGACCGACTCACAGTTGTCGAGCAGCAAGAGCAACTGACGCTCTCGCAGCCATTCTTCGAGGGTGTCGGCCACTGGCTCGTCGGTCACTTCCGGTATGTCCATCGCGGCTGCCACCAGCGGGACGACCCGCTCATCGTCGTCCGCCACCGCCAAGCTCACGAACCAGACCCCATCCGGGAAGAGGGCCGACCCGGCGCCGGCCGCTTCCAGCCCGAGTCGCGTCTTGCCAGTGCCCCCGGGTCCCCGTCAGCGTGACGAGCCGGCTGTCGCCGAGCGCGTCGAGCACCTCGGCAAGCTCGGCTCGACGCCCAACGAACGAATCGACCGGGGCGGGCAGGTTGTTCGGCGTTGCCAGACCTGAGGCACCTACCCTTTGGTGGGGCAACCGCGTCGGGGAGGCGTCGGGATCCTGGCGCACGATGTCGTCGTTGAGCTCCTGTAAGCCCGGAGAGGGGGACAGGCCGGTCTCGACGGCGAGGAACCGACGAAATGCGTCATACGCCCGCAGCGCCTCCACGGGTCGTCCCGCCCGTGCGAGGGCGAGCATCAACAGGCTCCGTAGACGCTCGCGGAACGGCTCAGATCTGATCTCGGCCTCCAGCCCGCCGATCGCGTCGTCCGGGCGGCCGAGTTCCAGCAGCGCCGCGGCCCGCTCCTCCACGGCGCGGGCGCGCAAGTCGACCAGGCGAGTCGCTTCGCCCGAGAAGTCCACGCCCGAGAACTCGAGGTAAGGCGGTCCTTGCCACAGCGCCAGCGCTTGGTCGAACGTCTGCTGGGCGAGCTCCGGCTGTCGAGACGCGGCAAGTCCGACCCGTACCAGCTCTTCGAAGCGCATCGCATCGACCTCGCCGCTGGTGACCTGCAGCCGGTACCCAGGCGGGCACGTCACCAGGAGCTCGTGGCCGAGCGTGGCGCGCAGGCGTGACACCAGTCCATGGAGTGCGTGCGGCGCGCTCGGGGGCGGCTCCTCGCCCCACAGCTCGTCGATGAGACGATCGTTCGAGACCACCTCGTTGGCATGCACCACCAACAGAGCGAGCAACCGGCGCTGCTGCCCGCTCGTCACCGGGATCTGCTCACCGTCGCGCACGACCTCCAACGGACCCAGGACCCGCAGCGCCGTCGCCATCTGCTCGTCCACAGCCCTCCGACCCAGCCTCGCTCCACGCGCCGCCGCGAGCCTCCCGCGATCCTGCCGCGACCTCGTTCCTTCACGCTGTGTCGAGGAGAGCATTCTCCCACGGGGCTCGCGTCTTGACCTGCGGAGCCTTGGTCACGGTCCACATCAGCACATGACGGATTGGGAGCAGCCATGCACGTTCAGGTTGTGACATATCGACTGGATGACATCAGTGATCCCGAGTTCATCGAGGCCAATCGGGAGTTCGCCGAGATGGTGTCCATGGCGCCCGGTCTCCTGGCGAAGATCTGGCTGAAGGCTCCTGACGGCGGCACCCATGGCGGGGTCTACCTCTGGCGGGATCAGGAAGCGCATCAGAGCTTCGTCTCGGGGGAGCTCTGGGGTGAGGTCCTCGAGGACAGGTCGGTGACCGACCTCACCTCCCACGACTACACCGTGAACGACGAGCTGACGAAGCTCACTCAACCGGGAGTGAACCTGCTCTGAAACGGCTCGAGCTCGCGGCGACGCCCTAGTGGTGCTCCAGCCCATGCAGGTGGCTGTGCACCTCGTCGCCGTGGAGATGGCGGTGCGCGTGGACCAGGTTGACCTCGAGCAGCAGCTCCGGGTCCGCCATCAGCGCGTCGGGCGTGCCTTCGCCGACGACCCGATGGTCCTCCGAGAAGACGACACAGCGATCGGCGAGGACGTCGAGGGTGTCGAGGTCGTGGGTGGCGAGCACGATCGTCTTCCCGGCCCGGTTGAGCTCGACGACGAGCTCCATGAGCCACTGCTGGGTGCGGGGGTCGAGGGCGGCGGTGGGCTCGTCGAAGAGCAGGACCTCGGGATTCATGACGAGCACCGACGCGATCGCAACCCGCTTCTTCTGGCCACCGGAGAGCTGGTACGGGGCACGGTCGGCGAGTTCGTCGATGTCGAGCATCGACAGGGTGTCGCCGACGCGGGCTTGCACCTCGTCGAGCGGCATGCCCATGTTGAGCGGCCCGAAGGCGATCTCCTCGCGCACCGACGGCGAGAACAGCTGCGCATCGGAGTTCTGGAAGAT
>DASXLH010000112.1:0-3214 GCA_036496335.1 Acidimicrobiales bacterium | reverse complement strand
AGTTCTGGAAGATGAAGCCGATCCGGCCCCGGAAGCCTTGGTTGAACTGTTCGTCCTCGAGATGCTCCTCGGTCACGTCGGAGCCGAAGGCTCGGTAGTTGCCGGCATCGGGGAAGATCAAGCCGTCGAGGACCTTGAGGAGGGTGGACTTGCCGCACCCGTTGGCACCAAGCAGCGCCACCTTCTCGCCCCGCCGAACCGTCAGCGAGACGTTGTCGAGGGCCGGGAACCGGTCGAGGTAGGCGAAGGAGACGTCCTCGACGACGAGCAGCTCCATCGCGCCTTCGATGTCGTCGGAGGGATCATCGGAGGGCAAGGTCCGCTCCGATCACGCAGACGGCGATGAGGGCGCTCCCGGCCAACCAGGCCACGTCCCGCGGGGTCACCTTCGCCGGCGTGAGGGTCCGGACGTTGCCGTTGTAGCCCCGCGCCAGCATCGCCATGTGCACCTCCTCGGCGAGGGCGTGCGACTTCCCGAACAGCGCGCCGGCCGAGGCGGCGACGAAGGCACGGCCGGAGGTCACGTCGCTCTGGACGCCCACGGTGCGGGCCCGGCGCGCCACGTACATGTCGGTGACGGAGCCGAGGAGGTGGAAGACGTAGCGGTAGGTCATCGCCAGCACGAGGACGAACATGCGGGGGACGGCCAGGGACCGCAGCGCCCCCAGGAGGCGGTTCCACGGGGTGCTCAGCGTCAACAGCACCACCAGCGAGATGGACACGGCCACCCGGCTCACGATCAGGCCGGCCGAGGTGAGGCCCTGGCTGGTCATGCCGACCGGGTGGCCGAACCAGGTGCCGAAGGGCACGACGATCTCACCCGGGGTGATGAAGCTGAAGGTGGCGGGCAGCACGATCACGCCGGTGAAGATCGGGATGAAGAGCCACACCCGCTTGATGAAGAACGACAGCGACAGTCGGGAGGCGGCGGCGAGCACCAGGGTCAAGGCATAGAGCGCCAAGAGGATCTCGATGTGCTGGACGAGCGCGGCCGCCATCAGCAGACCGAGGATGCCCAGCAACTTCAGCCGCGGCTCGATCCGCTGCAGCAGCCCCGGACGGGCGGCCATGTCCTCGGAGAACATGGCCTGGCGCAGCAGACCCGAGGCGCCGCTGATGGTCTTCTCGACGAAGCCGCCCTTCTTGCGCCTGCCGATGCATCCGCACGGGCAGAGGCCGGCCTGGCTCTGGAGCAGCCAGCTGGGAGCCGTGTCCGTGGTCACGCGACGGTCGCTTCGAGCTCGTCGTGGTCGTCGTCGGCCCGGCGAAGGACCCGGACGAGGGCGAAGACGGCGAACACGACCGCGGCGATCACGGCGATGCCGACCACGGCGGAGGTGAGATAGCCCACGACGGGATGCTGGTCGTGGCCGAAGCCGTAACCGTCGAACAGGGCGTTGTGCCAGAACCCGGCGTAGTGGCGAAGGCCCGTCGGCACGGCGTCGAGGTGGTACTTGTGCAGGTTGAGGTCTTCGGGGGAGTCCTCGCCGAAGGCGCCGCCGGGGGCGATGAGCCCGAGTGGGGTCAGCACCACCAGGGTGGCGAGGCCGACGATGGCCCAACGCCATCCGAAGGTGCGGGCGGGAGCCAGTCCGGCATCGGTGTCGGGCACGGCCGGGTGGTTGAGCCGCAGGATCGGCAGGTTGGCCCGCTGCAGGTAGGCGATCACACCGGCAGTCAGGACGAGCTCCACCGTTCCCGCCACGGTGAGATGAGCCAGCGCCATGGCCGGGATGGTCTGGCTCAGGTGGAACGGCGCGTACAGGGGCGTGCCGTTGGCCGAATGGAACAGGGTGGGTTGCAGGCCGAACTCGACCGCCGCGCAAAGGGCGGCCACGTTGAGGCCGATGTACCCACCGAGCCCGGCGGCGAAGGCCCGGCGGGGAGAGGTCAGCGACACGTGGCCGGTCACCAGCCGGTACACCCCGTAGCCGACCATCGGCATGACGAACGCCATGTTGATCACGTTCACCCCGTACGACAGCACGCCGCCGTCGCCGAAGAAGAGCGCCTGGATCAAGAGGGCGATGCTCACCGCGATCACGGCCGCCCACGGACCGAGCAGCACGGCGATGAGCACGCCACCGACGGCGTGGGCGGTGGTGCCGTCAGGGATCGGGACGTTGAACATCATCACCAGGAAGCAGTACGCCGCCCCCATCGCCAGCAACGGGACGTTGCGGTTCTTGACGATCTTGTGGACCCGTCGTCCCGCCACCACCCACACCGGGACGGCCGCGCCATAGAACGTCGCGCACGTGGCGGGGCTCAGGTAGCCGTCCGGGATGTGCACCAGCCGGACCCTACTGCGAACGATTTCTGTCTGCGTGAAGGTCGCATGAGCTCTGTCCCGAAGCGGGCACACTGGGCCGATGAAGGCGGTGCACCATCACGAAGCGCACGTCCACGACGACATCGAGCAACGCCTGGCCGACATCCTCGAGTTGCTGCGCGCCGATGGCGGAAGGGTGACAACGGGGCGGCGCTTCATCGTGCAGGCGCTGCTGACGGCGCCGGATCACCACGTCACGGCCGAGTCGGTCGCTGCTGTCGTCCACGTCGAGGCGCCCGATGTGCACCTCTCGACCGTCTACCGGACCCTCGACTCCCTCGAGCGCCTCGGCATCGTCGGCCGGGTGAACCTCGGACAGGCCGGCGCCGTTTACCACCTCACCGACCACACCCACGACCACCTCGTCTGCGAGGGCTGCGGTGCCGTGACGGAGGTGCCCGTCGACGTCATGAGCGCATTGCGGACGGCGGTGAAGGACCGCTACGGGTTCACCGTGACCCCACGACTCAGCGTCACCGGGCTCTGCGAGGCCTGCATGACCGACTTGGATGACCCCTCCGACCCGGCGGGTGAAGGGGCGGGCGGCGGCGGTCAGCGCTGAGGCTGTCGGCCGGCGGCTTCCTGTAGCTGTCGGAACCGGGTGGCCGAGTAGCCCGTCAGGTGGCTCGGCTCGATCGCCCGGGCGTCGGCCGATCGCCGCATGGCAGGACGGCGAGGATGCGGTCGCGGGCGGCGGCGATCTGGTCGAGCACCGCCTGGGGCGTGTCCGGCGGCGCGCTGTCGACGAGCCGGGTGTCGAGGAGAGGGATCTGGTCACCGACGTGGATGCCGTACTGGGCGGCGAAGTCGAAGCCGACGGCGACCTCGGCCGGATCGGTGGGGTCGGGTCGACGGCCCTCCAGGATCTTCAGCCGGTTGATC
>DASXLH010000111.1:0-4639 GCA_036496335.1 Acidimicrobiales bacterium | reverse complement strand
CCGGCGCCCGCGGCAACACCCTCCAGATCCGCCAGATCGCCGGCATGCGCGGCCTGGTGACCAACCCCCGAGGCGACTTCATCACGCGCCCGATCAAGAGCAACTTCCGTGAGGGCCTGGCGATGCTCGAGTACTTCATCGCCACCCCGGGAGCCCGCAAGGGCCTGGTCGACACCGCCCTGCGGACCGCCGACTCGGGCTACCTCACCCGGCGTCTCGTCGACGTCGCCCAGGAGCTCATCATCCGCGAGCTGGACTGCGGCACCACCCGCGGCATCTGGATCGAGGACGTGCTCCCGGACGCCGCCGGCCGGCGCACCTACGTCGAGACCCGTCTCGACGGGCGGGTGCTGGCCGACCCGGTCACCCTGTCCGACGGGACGGTGCTGCCGGCCGGGCGGCTCCTCACCGCCGACGACCTGCCGGCGCTGCGCGACGATCCGGGCGTGACCCGGGTCCGGGCGCGGTCGGTCCTCACCTGCGAGGCCGAGCAGGGCGTGTGCGGGGCGTGCTACGGGCGGTCGCTGGCCACCGGTGGCGAGATCGAGCTCGGCGAGGCGGTCGGCGTGATCGCCGCCCAGTCGATCGGCGAGCCCGGCACCCAGCTCACCATGCGGACGTTCCACACCGGCGGCGTCTCGTCGGCCACCGGCGACATCGCGGGCGGCCTGCCCCGAGTCGTCGAGCTCTTCGAGGCGCGCTCCCCCAAGGGCAAGGCCACCATGGCCCGCACCTCGGGATCGGTGCGGATCAACGAGGACGAGGGTCGCGGCCGCACCGTGGTCATCGTGGGCGACGACGGCACCGAGGACTCCTACCTCGTGGCCGGTCCGCAGCGCCTGGAGGTCGGCGACGGTAGCGAGGTCACCGCCGGCGACGCCCTCATCGAGGGTCCCCGCGATCCCAAGGAGCTCCTCGAGATCAAGGGCGTCCGCGAGACGCAGGTGTACCTGGTGGACCAGGTCCAGCGGGTCTACCGGGACCAGGGCGTGTCCATCCACGACAAGCACATCGAGCTGATCGTGCGCCAGATGACCCGCAAGGTCGCGGTGCAGGAGCCGGGCGATGCCGACTTCCTCCCGGGGGAGCGGGTCGACGCCCGGATCTACGCCGAGACCAACCGCCAGATCGTCCAGGAGGGCGGGAAGGCGGCCGAAGGTCGTCCGGAGCTGATGGGCATCACCAAGGCCTCGCTCGCCACCGAGTCGTGGTTGTCGGCGGCCTCCTTCCAGGAGACCACCCGTGTCCTCACCGAGGCGGCCATCGAGTCGAAGTCCGACGGGCTCATCGGCCTGAAGGAGAACATCATCATCGGCAAGCTGATCCCGGCCGGCACCGGCATGAACCGCTACCGCGAGTTCGAGATCGAGGCCCCGGACTACGAGCCGATGCAGTTCTGGAGCTCCGAGGACGACACCGAGGGTGACCTCGCCGCGTGGCTCGCCACGCAGGGTGACGCAGCCGCGGCTCCGGCCAACGGCTACGCCGAGGTGGTGGAGTTCCCCTCGGGGAACTGATCCCGCCGACCCCCGTTCTGGGTGCCGCTCAGGACTCAGGAACACCTGGACGGCACCCAGAACGGGATCGGACTCGGCCTTCTCGGGTCGACGGGCAGGGTGCCCCACCCGGCAGGTTGCCGCACCTGGGGCCCCGCCTCTAGCATTGCCCGTCGGCCTCGGCGCGCATCCCTTCGGGTCTGCTCGGCGCCGGGCCTCGTTCCCAGCCCTTCAACCGCCCTACCCGAGGTTCATCTGTGCCCACCATCCAGCAGCTGGTCCGCAAGGGCCGGGAGTCGAAGCCCGCCAAGGGCAAGACAGCCGCCCTCAAGGGAGCGCCCCAGCGCCGGGGCGTGTGCACCCGCGTGTACACGAACACCCCGAAGAAGCCGAACTCGGCGCTGCGCAAGGTGGCCCGTGTCCGGCTCACCAGTGGCATGGAGATCACCGCCTACATCCCCGGTGAGGGCCACAACCTGCAGGAGCACTCCATCGTGCTGGTGCGCGGCGGCCGGGTGAAGGACCTCCCCGGTGTCCGCTACAAGGTCATCCGGGGCGCGCTCGACGCCGCCGGCGTGCGCGATCGCAAGCAGGCCCGCAGCCGCTACGGCGCCAAGAAGGACGGGAAGTAATGCCCCGCAAAGGTCCCGCACCGCGCCGTGAGCTGATGCCCGACCCGATCTACCGGTCGGTGGTCGTCACCCAGGTCGTCAACAAGGTCCTCACCCGGGGCAAGCGCTCGGTGGCCGAGAAGATCGTCTACGACGCCCTGACCGTGGTCGACGAGAAGGGCGGCGGCGATGCCATCGCCACCCTGAAGAAGGCGATCGAGAACGTCAAGCCCGCCCTCGAGGTGAAGAGCCGCCGGGTCGGCGGCGCCACCTACCAGGTGCCGGTCGAGGTGCGCCCCCGCCGGGCGAACACCCTCGCCATCCGCTGGATCGTCGGCTACTCGCGGCAGCGCCGGGAGAAGACGATGGCCCAGCGCCTCGCCAACGAGCTGCTCGACGCCGCCAACAGCGTCGGCGCGTCGGTCAAGCGTCGCGAGGACATGCAGAAGATGGCCGAATCGAACAAGGCGTTCGCCCACTACCGCTGGTAGCCCGGGCCGGTCAACCCCCATCCCAAGCGACCGGGCCACGAGGCCCGGTCGTCGCACGTAACGAAGGCAGCAGATCATGGCTTCCAGGTCCACCCCACTGGCCCGTACCCGCAACATCGGGATCATGGCCCACATCGACGCGGGCAAGACCACGACGACCGAGCGGATCCTCTACTACACCGGGAAGAGCTACAAGATCGGTGAGGTCCACGAGGGCGCCGCGGTCATGGACTGGATGGTCCAGGAGCAGGAGCGGGGGATCACCATCACCTCGGCGGCCACCACCTGCGCGTGGCGGGACTGCACGATCAACATCATCGACACCCCCGGCCACGTCGACTTCACCGTCGAGGTCGAGCGGTCGCTGCGCGTGCTCGACGGCGCCGTGGCGGTCTTCGACGCCGTCTCCGGGGTGGAGCCGCAGTCCGAGACGGTCTGGCGCCAGGCCAACAAGTACGGCGTGCCCCGCGTCTGCTTCATCAACAAGATGGACCGGATCGGCGCCGACTTCTTCGCCGCGGTGGCCTCCATCGAGGACCGCCTGCAGGCCACCGTCGCCCTCATCCAGATCCCGATCGGGGCCGAGGGCCACTTCAAGGGCGTCGTCGACCTGCTCGAGCGCAAGGCCCTGGTCTGGTCCGACGCCGAGAAGGGCGAGGAGTGGGACGAGCTCCCCATCCCCGACGACCTGGTCGACGACGCCGAGACTTGGCGCCATCAGCTGGTCGACGTGCTCTCGACCTTCGACGAGACGATCATGGAGAAGTACGTAGGCGACGAGGAGATCACCGCCGCTGACCTTCGCTCCGCCCTCCGGACGGGAACGATCGCCGGCCACGTCGTGCCCGTGCTGTGCGGCTCGGCGTTCAAGAACAAGGGCGTGCAGCCCATGCTCGACGCCGTCGTCGACTACCTCCCGGCCCCGACCGACCTGCCGCCGATCAAGGGCATGGACCTGAAGGGCATCGAGGAGCTCGAGCGCCCTGCCTCCGACTCGGAGCCGTTCTCCGCGCTGGCCTTCAAGATCATGAGCGACCCCCACGTGGGCAAGCTCACCTACTTCCGTGTCTACTCGGGCACGCTCGAGGCCGGCTCCTACGTCTACAACTCCACCAAGGACCGCCGGGAGCGCATCGGTCGCATCCTGCAGATGCACGCCAACTCCCGGGTCGACATGGATGCGGCCTTCGCCGGCGACATCGTGGCCGCCATCGGCCTCAAGGGCACCACCACCGGTGACACCCTCTGCGACGAGAAGAGCCCGATCGTCCTCGAGGCGATCGACTTCCCGGAGCCCGTCATCCACGTCGCTGTGGAGCCGAAGACCAAGTCCGACCAGGACAAGCTGTCGAAGGCGCTGCAGTCGCTGTCGGAGGAGGACCCGACCTTCCAGGTCCGCACCGACGAGGAGACAGGCCAGACCGTCATCTCCGGCCAGGGCGAGCTGCACCTCGAGGTCATCGTCGACCGGATGCTGCGCGAGTTCAAGGTCGACGCCAGCGTCGGCAAGCCGCAGGTGGCCTACCGCGAGACCATCACGTCGCCGGTCGAGAAGGTCGTCTACCGCCACGTCAAGCAGACCGGCGGCTCCGGCCAGTTCGCCCACGTCGTCATCAACCTCGAGCCCACCGGCCCCGGTGGCGGCTACGAGTTCATCGACAAGATCACGGGCGGCAAGATCCCCAAGGAGTTCATCCCGGCCGTCGACCAGGGCATCCAGTCCTCGCTCGACGCCGGCGTGCTGGCCGGCTACCCGGTGGTCGACGTCCGAGCGGTCCTGACCGACGGTTCGGCCCACGACGTCGACTCCTCCGAGATGGCCTTCAAGATCGCCGGCTCGATGGCGTTCAAGGAGGCGGCCCGCAAGGCCCAGCCCGTGCTCCTCGAGCCGATCATGGCCGTCGAGGTGGTGACGCCCGAGGACTACATGGGCGACGTGTTCGGCGACCTCAACGCCCGGCGCGGCCGGGTGGAGGGAAGCGAGCAGCGGGGCAACAGCATGGTCATCAGGGCGCAGGTGCCCCTGTCCGACATGTTCGGT